>CALJZV010000604.1 GCA_937983475.1 uncultured Verrucomicrobiales bacterium | reverse complement strand
TCGCGCAGTTCAAGAGCTTCGTGTTCTCCGGTGCTGGCGCCGGAGGGAACCGCGGCCCGGCCCGCCGCGCCGGAATCCAGCATGACGTCCACTTCGACAGTAGGGTTGCCGCGCGAGTCGATGATTTCGCGGGCCTGAATTTCAACGATATTGCTCATAGATTTAAAATTGCGGCGCATCTTAGAGGTCGGGGAGCTTGAGTCAAGTGTGACGACATCCAATTAGCGCGACTAGAATTACAGAGTCACACCCGCAGGTGAGACCAAGGTTGCCATGACCGAGGCGCCCTGATAAACATTGCCCCCCGAAAACACCATGTCACAAAAAGAACTTCAAAAGCGCTATTGGAAGGCCAATCTCGCCGTGCTGGCCGGCCTGCTCTCCATCTGGTTCGTCTTCTCCTGTGTCTTGAGCATTTTCCTGGTGGAACCGCTCAATGAATTCAAGCTGGGCGGTTTCCCGGTCGGTTTTTGGATTTCTCAACAGGGCGCCATTTTTATCTTCATCGCGCTCATCTTTGCCTATGTGCTCATCATGAGAAAACTCGACCGTAAATACGGCGTGGAGGAGGAGAAGCATTAAATGGACATCCAAGGCTGGACCTATTTAATCGTCGGCGCCACGTTTGCGCTTTACATCGGCATCGCGTTTTACACCCGGGTCAAAAGCACCGAGGGCTTTTACGTGGCTGGTCACGGGGTGCCGGCGGTGTTCAACGGCATGGCCACGGGCGCGGACTGGATGAGCGCCGCGTCGTTCATCTCGATGGCGGGCATGATTTCATTCATCGGCTACACGGGCTCGATGTATTTGGTGGGCTGGACCGGCGGCTACGTGTTGCTGGCCTTGCTGCTGGCGCCGTATCTGAGAAAATTCGGCAAGTTCACCGTGCCCGATTTTGTGGGCGACCGCTACTACTCCAACGCGGCTCGGATGGTGGCCATTTTCTGCGCGCTATTCATTTCCTTCACCTATGTAGCCGGTCAGATGCGAGGTGTGGGCGTGGTGTTTTCCCGATTTCTAGGCGTGGACATTAACACTGGGGTCATCATCGGCATGGTGCTGGTGTTTCTATATGCCACGATGGGCGGCATGAAAGGCATCACCTGGACGCAGGTCGCCCAATACGTGGTGCTCATCATTGCCTATCTGATTCCGGCCATCGCAATTTCCTATCAAATGACCGGCAACCCGATTCCACAACTGGGCTTCGGCTCCAAAATAAAGGAGGGCGAGAACGCAGGGCTATATTTACTGGAAGCCATAGACGCCATTCACCGCGACCTTGGCTTTCCCGAGTACACAGCCGCCTTTGTGCCCGGCAAGAAAAGCATGATGGACGTGTTCGCCATCACCATCGCGTTGATGGTCGGCACGGCGGGGCTGCCGCATGTCATCATCCGCTTTTATACCACCCGCACCGTGCAAGCGGCGCGGTGGAGCGCATTCTGGGCGCTGCTGTTCATTGGCTTTCTATACACCACCGCTCCGGCTGTTGCCACGTTCGCCCGGGTGAACATGATTCAGACGCTGCACCAGAAAGCTTACGCAGAACGACCCGAGTGGTTCCGCAACTGGGAGAAGACCGGCCTAATCAAGTTCGACGACAAAGATGGCGACGGCGTCATCCGTTACACCTCGGACACCAAATCCAACGAACTTATCGTAGACCGCGACATCATGGTGTTGGCCAACCCGGAAATCGCCAATCTGCCCGCGTGGGTCGTGGCGCTGGTGGCCGCCGGCGGACTGGCCGCCGCGCTCTCCACGGCGGCGGGACTACTGCTGGTCATTTCCTCCTCCATTTCACACGACCTGTGCAAGCGCATCATCAATCCGAACATGTCTGAAAAACAGGAACTGCGTTACGCCCGCGTCGCGGCGGGCTTTGCGGTGATTGTCGCGGGTTATTTTGGCATCAACCCGCCGGGCTTTGTGGCGCAGGTGGTGGCGTTTGCATTTGGCCTGGCCGCAAGCAGTTTCTTCCCGGTCATCATTCTGGGAATTTTCAGCAAGCGCACCACCAAGGAAGGCGCCATTGCGGGCATGGTTTCAGGCATCGCGTTCACAAGCGCCTACATAATTTACTTCAACTTCATCAACAAGGCCGCAGTGGACAAGTGGTTGTTTGGAATCAGTCCCGAGGGTATCGGCACCATCGGCATGTTGCTAAATTTTGCCGTTGCCATCGTGGTAAGTCGATTTACAGCGCCTCCGCCAGCGTCCGTCCAGGAGGAAGTCGAATTTGTCCGGTACCCGGGCAGTGTCAGAACCGACGGCACATCCCTGCCCGGACCAATGGTGCATTAATTTTCCCATCCAGCTCGGACCGTCAAATTGCCCGCGAATCCAGAATTGATTCGTCGGAGAATTTGTTCTCAGACTGTCGGCGAAGTTGCTCGAATTATGAAATTTTTCTTTTCGTTGATGGCAAGCTTCCTGAAGGACCGGGGAAGTCAGCGCAATATCCGGTTGCTGCTGCGCTTTCTGACAGTACTGGTCCTGCTGGTGTGCCTTTTCACTGTGCTCTTTCACGTGCTGATGGAACGTGAAGGCCAAGAGCATAGTTGGCTGACGGGTTTTTATTTGACACTGACGGTGATGTCCACGCTGGGATTTGGCGATATCACGTTTTCATCGGACTTAGGCCGGCTGTTTTCGGTGTTCGTTCTGCTGTCTGGCATGTTTTTCCTGCTGGTGTTGCTGCCGTTCACATTTATTGAAGTTTTTTACGCTCCGTGGATGGAAGCCCAGTCTGCCGCACGCGCGCCAAGGGAATTGCCCGAGAGCGTCCGGGGGCACGTGATCATCACGCATGAAAACCCGGTCACCACCGCGCTCGTGCACAAGCTCAAGCAATACAATTACCCTTACGTCATGGTAGTTGCCGACCTCGACAAAGCCCTGCGGCTTCATGACCAGGGAATCAATGTGGTCGTAGGCGACCAGGACAAACCGGACACCTACCAGCGGGTTCGCATCAAGCAGGCAGCCCTTGTTTCAGCGACAGGCACTGACGCGGTGAACACCAACATCGCATTCACTGTCCGCGAATTGTCCGACACCGTGCCGATTATCACGACGGCCAGTTCCGAGGCCGCAGCGGATGTGCTCCGGCTTGCCGGCAGTTCTCACGTTGTGCGCCTTGATGAATTGATGGGGCAATCCTTGGCACGACGGACAATTGGGGGCGATGCCGTGGCGCATATCATTGGCCAATTTGACAAACTATTGATTGCCGAAGCAACGGCAACAGGCACCCCGCTTGTCGGGAAAACCATTGCCGAATCCAGACTGCGCGAAATGATCGGCGTGACCATCATTGGCGTATGGGAACGCGGCCGGTTCGACGTCGCCAAGCCCGACACACCCATCACCGCCACCACGGTCCTGGTGCTGGCAGGCTCATCGGAGCAATTGCACAAGTACGACGAGCTTTTTTGCATTTACCATGTGACCGAATCGCCAGCCATCATCATCGGCGGCGGCCGGGTTGGCCGCGCAACAGGACGGGCCCTGCAGGAGCGCAATCTCGATTTCTGTATCATTGAAAAACTCGCTGCACGTGTGCGCTCGGGAAAAGCTCGTTACATGATCGGTGACGCGGCGGAATTTGAAACCCTGGAGAAGGCCGGACTCATGCAGGCGCCGTCGGTCATCATCACGACGCACGACGACGACACAAACATCTATCTGACCCTTTACTGCCGAAAACTGCGTCCGGACATTCAGATCATCAGCCGCGCCACTTTGGAGCGAAACGTCTCAACATTGCACCGCGCCGGGGCGGACTTCGTCATGTCCTACTCCTCCATGGGAGCCAACATCATTTTCAATCTTCTCAAACGAAGCGACATTCTCATGCTGGCCGAAGGTCTAAACGTCTTCAAAATGAAGATTCCCGAGTCGCTGGTTGGCAAAACGCTGGCCGAGTCAGCAATTCGGGAACAGACCAGTTGCAGCGTCATTGCCCTGCAGAAAAAAGAAGAACTGCTCATCAATCCCGACCCGAAAATTCCATTTGAAGCCGACACCTACATTATCCTGATCGGCAGCTTCGAAGCGGAAAACCAGTTCCTGAAACTTTACGGCAAGGCGGGCTGATCCTTAAAAATCCACTGGGTCGCCATAAAACGCGCGGTTTTTGTCCAGAAGCCTTCGCATGCGCTCCAACTGCCCGGCGTATTTGGGAACGATGGCGAGGTTGGTCAGCTCCTCGGGATCCGTTTTCAGGTCGAAAAGCTAGGTATGGGCTGCGCCGGACGCACGGTACTCGATGAGTTTCCACCGGTCATCGCGCACCATGCGCTGGCAATTCCTGTATGCGCCCAGCAACTCGTCGCGCACCTTATTCTTTTTGCCGAAAATGAGCGGCAACAGGCTTTTGCCCTCCACGACTTCGGGGATTTCAACACCCGCCAGCTCGCAAATGGTGGGAAACAAGCCGAACAAATAAACCAGCGCGGCAGAATTCCCGCGCGGAATGCCCGGCCCGGCAACAATCAACGGCGGTTTGACATGCTCATACAGATTCTGTTTGCCCATCGGACCGTGCCGCCCGCCCACGGCCAGCCCGTGGTCGCTGGAAAATATAACGATGGTGTTCCGGCTCCACCGCGTTCCTGAACAATGTCAAGCTCCCGCCCCACTTCATCATCAATCTGCGAGCAAACGGCATAATAATCCGCAAGATGCTGGCGCATGGCCTCGCGCGTTCGCGGATGCGCCGCAAGCAATTCGTCGTGCACCCGCAACTCGCCATTGTCGAAGGGATGCTCCGGCATGAAGTTTTTGGACAGCGTCACCTTCTCCGGCGGATACAACGCATAATACTTCTCCGGCGCAATGCGGGCATCGTGCGGCACCAGATAGATAAAGAACGGCTAGACACCCGAACGTGACCGAAGAAATGCAATTGCCTTGTCAGAGTGTTCCGCGGCCGACTCGCGCGTGTGCCCGCACGACGGATAATTGTGCATGAACGCGGCGTTGCCATACGTGCAGACATTGCCCGTCTTGCCGGAATGAAACGCCTCTTACCCCGCCTCGTTGAGCAGCACCGGCAACAACTGCACGCCCGGAGGAGCGGTTTTGGAAGCCGCAGGAATGCCGGGAATCCTCCAAAGTGAGCGCTCGGTGATCAACATGGACCGGCTGGGCGTGCAAACCGCGCCGACCATGGAGCCCATGCAATAGGCGTTCTTTAAATGAAACCCCTGCTTTACCAAGTGGTCCAGATGCGGCGTTTTGACCTCCGAATTGCCCAGAGAGGCGATGGTGTCCCAACGCTGGTCATCGGTAATAATAAAGAGGATGTTCGGACGCAACGGCAGCTTGCCCACAGCCGATAAAAGCCCGGGAAACACCGCCGCCAACACAGCAGCCAACAGGATTAAATGAGCCATGACACAGGAAAGTTTTAACCGAATGGCCCAACGATTCATTTTATTTTTTCAAAGATTCGAGCCTCAGACGGGAAATTGATTCAGCGTTACGACGTTTTTCAATTTGCCCGGAAGTCGGAAGGATGGTTTTAATTTCCCATAAACCCCATCATCGAACGGACCATTTTATGCCAAAGTCAATTCTCAGCGACGCGCAGACTTCTGAGTTTCACCGCGACGGTTATCTTATCGTGCGGGGCCTCTTCGACAATGAGGAGATGAACCTGTTGCGCACTGCCGCCAAGGCCGACGACGCCATGCAAAAAAACGCCTATTCGGTGAATGACGGCCAGGGCGCGGCCATCAAACTCGCGCTCTGGAACAAGGCCGGCGAAAACATCTTCGGCGCGTTTGCCCGCTGCCATCGCATTGTAGGCGCCATGGAGCAGCTTTTGGAAGACGAGGTGTATCATTACCATTCCAAGATGAGCATCAAAGAGCCGTTCACCGGCGGCGCGTGGAACTGGCATCAGGACTACGGCTATTGGTATCTCAACGGCTGCCTGTTCCCCGATATGGCCTCGGCATTCATCGCCGTGGATCCCAACACTCGGGAAAACGGCTGCCTGCAAGTGCTTAAGGGCTCCCACAAACTCGGCCATATCGAACATGGCAAGTTCGGTGACCAGACCGGCGCCGACCCGGTGCGCATCGAGCAGGCCGCGAAACTCATGGAACTGGCATATGTGGAGATGCAGCCGGGCGACGTTTTATTTTTCCACAGCAACACGCTACACCGCTCCGACCAGAACAAATCCCCTCATCCGCGCTGGTCGTTCATCTGTTGCTACAACACCAAGCACAACAATCCTTACAAGGCGTCACATCATCCGTTTTACGAAAAGCTCGAAAAAGTGCCCGACTCGGCCCTCAAGGACATGGGCGCCAAACTTCTGAGCGACAGCGATGCGTTCTGGAATCCCAAGCAGGACAAATCCATGGCGGGCGGCAAAGCTTGAGAGCCGTCCGTTCAACGCCTCGTTATCCTCCGGCGAAATGAAACCCTCATGGATCTGAACATTCATCCTGACTTCCCCCGAAAAAAAGATTTCCGGATCGGGATTCTTGGTGCCGGATTTATTGTCAATGAATGTCATCTTCCGGCTTACCGGAAGGCCGGCTTCAATCCTGTGGCCATCGCCTCGCGCAACCGGCAGAACGCCGAAAAAGCCGCGCAATGCCACAGCGTGCCCGCGGTTCACGACAGTTACGAACAGCTTCTGGCCGATCCGTCCATCGAGGTTCTTGACATCGCCGTGCCGCCACACCTGCAACTGGGATTGATCAAACGGGCCTGCGAGCGACGCACCGTCAAAGGCATCCTCGCTCAAAAGCCTCTGGGGAAAAATTACGCGGAGGCGCTTCAGGCCGTTCATTTATGTGAAGGCGCTGGCATCGTCCTGGCCGTCAACCAGAACATGCGTTACGACCAGTCGGTGCGCGCCGCCAAGTCCCTGCTGAACAACGGCACCTTGGGCGATCCGGTGCTGGCGACGATTGACATGCGCGGCATTCCACACTGGATGCCTTGGCAGGCCGAGCTGGGATGGGCCACGCTGCGGATCATGTCCATTCATCATCTGGACTGCTTCCGCTATTGGTTTGGCGAACCGGAACGGATTTTTTGCAGCGTACGGCAGGATCCCCGCACGCATTTTCCCCACGCCGACGGCATTTGCAGTTACATTCTTGAATACGCAAGCGGCTTGCGCTGCGTGGCCATTGACGACACGTGTACGGGACCGGCGCGCGGGGGCTGTCCCGCAGACTTGCGCGGTCAATGGCGTATCGAGGGCACCGACGGCTTGGCCATCGGTGACATCGGCTGGTGCCGGGAGCCATTCACCACGCCCTCATCCATCCGCTTTGCGCATAAAGGCGACGCTTCATTTCACGAACCGCGCTGGACCGAGAGCTGGTTTCCTGACGCCTTTATTGGAACGATGGCGCAATTGCTGGTCTCTTTGGAAAACAGCACCGCGCCCGCCATCAGCGGCCGCGACAACCTGGAAACGATGGCTCTGGTGGAGGCCGCCTACGAGAGCGCCAAAGAGCATCGCGCCATTTCCACGAACGAAATTCACAGCGAGGCCGCCGCGCCTGTTGAAAAGCCTTTGCCCGCAATGACGCCACGCGCCCACCAAGTGCTGGCCTGCGCCCGCACAGAAGCAAACAACCTGCGCCACGGCCTCATCGGTCCAGAGCACATGCTTTTGGGTCTTTTGATTTTGGGAAACAGTAACTCCGCCATCCTGCTCCAGCAGGCTGGCCTGACATTGGACATCACTCGCGCTGCGGTAATTCGCCTTTTAAGAAACCAGCCGCCGCCGCTGCCAAACCACCCCATCCCCCTCAAGCAGTCGGTCAATACGGTTTTGGCATTTGCCTCGCAAGAGGCCGAGCGACTGGGACATGCCCACGTAGGCACTGAACACATTCTGCTTGGGTTGCTATTGCAACGCGGCAGCATCACAACACAAATATTCAGCAAATTCGACCTCGATGTGGATTCCCTGCTCGGTGAGATTCGCATCCGACTGGCTTCAGTGCTTGGCTTTGATTCCGAATTAAGAATGGCATAATGGCTTTAAGAATAGCCGCTAAAAGCGGGTTTCATTTTTCCACAAGTCAGCTAAAACATCCCCATGAAACTTGGCATCATCAACAGCGCATTCCACCAGGCTGGCGTGGACACCGCCACCGGGCTTCGGCACATTGCGCGCATTGGTTTTGATTGCGTGGACATTTTTACCGAGGCAATGGACATCTCCAAAAAGGAGGTTTCCCTCGTGTCCCGAACCTGCGAGAAATTAAATTTGCCAGTTGTGTCCCTGCCAGTCTGCTCTCTGGGGCTGGCGGACTTCAACGAGCCGGTTCGCGAATTCCACATCGAGCGCACCAAAAAATTCATTGATCTCGCCCGGAACTGGAATGCCAAAAATGTGCTGCTCGTGCTGGGCGAATACATTTGGCAACGCGAAGTCATACCCGCCGAGGCGCAATGGCAGTTTGCGTTGGAAACCTGCCGCCGCATTGGCGACTATGCGGAAAAAAAGAAAGTAGATATCGCCCTTGAACTGGAACCGTTCCGTCTGAGCCTGCTCAACAACGTGGATTCCATGGTGCGGTTTGTGGATGAATGCGGCCATCCACGCATCCGGGCCAACATAGACATCAGCCATCTGGTATTGAGCGACACCTCACCTACCGATTTGATGAAATTGAAGGGGAAGGCCATCCACGTGCATTTGAGCGACTGCGATGGCAAGGTGCACGGCGACCTGCCACCCGGGCGCGGCGTGGTAAAATTTGCGCCCTACTTGCAAGCCATCAAGGAATTGAACATTCCTGACGGCGTCATTTCAATCGAACTTGAATATGCCCCCGACCCCCGGAAAATCGTCCAATGGGTCGAGGAAGCCTATCGCGAAACTAACGCGCGGATGAAAGCCATTGATATGCGAAACTGACCAAGCAACAAGCGCTCATTGTAACTCAAATTCGACCACCAATGGCAGATGATCCGAGGCTTCGGTTCGGGGCACCCAGGCTTTCACCGGCTTGACTCCTTGGCCGGGGGTCATCCAGACGTAATCAATACGCGACCTTGGCTCTCCGCTGGGATAGGTGAAGCCATCCCCCTGCCCCACGGCCTCCCATGTGTCCACCAAAACTGTTTTTAATTCCTCATGAACCCGCCCCCCGGGATAGTCGTTGAAGTCGCCGCACAGAATCACCGGGACGCCACCAAACCCTTTGATCAGCCCTTTGATTTCCTCAACATTCATCAACCGCTCCTCGTTATCGGGACGATAATCGATATGCGTATTCATGAACATCACCCGGCGCCCTTCAATATCGAGAGCCACTTTCATGACGCCCCGCTGCTCTTTGGCGCGAATCATTCGATAATGTGTGTTGGTGCGCTCCAAGATGGGGTATCGGCTAAGAATGCCGTTTCCATAATCGCCGCCCTGATACATCACGTTGCGTTCAAAGTAATATTGCATGCCGGTTTTTTGGGCCAGTTCGGCAATCAGGTCGCGCCGATCCGTGCGGGCCACACCTCGATCCACCTCCTGTAGGCCAACAATGTCAGCTCTCTCCCTGAGGATGACCTCAGCAATGCGGTCAGTGTCCACTTTGCCATCGAGACCACGGGCATGGTGGATGTTATAGGTCATGACGCGGATTGAAACCGACTTGGGCAAAGACTTGAGCTCGGAATCAGTTTGCGGCGAATCGGCCTCACCGCAGCCCATGAGCCACGACACCGTCAGGAGCATCGCCAACCGGCAAATGCGTTCCCGAATTTGTTTACAGACCAGCAACACGCCCGCAATTCACTGAGAAAGACACTTGCCGTCAAGCGGGAACAACAGATTTAAAACGCAAAAATATCATGGCAGACGGCGAGCCCGGTAAAACCGATGAGGCAGATTGGTCGAGTTACCGTCAGTAAATTGAACGGTGCCATTGGTGTTGGCCACATTGGTCAGGGAAATCCAGGTTGTCATGTTCGTGCTGGCTTCAATGGCGTATTGTGCCGGGTCAGCCTCCAGATCCAGTTGAAAACGAAGACCGGGCTGCATCCTCGCCTGCGCCAGCCTTGGCATGATCGCCGGATTCACAGTCAGCACCGCGGTGTCACTCACCAAAGGACCGACTTCGTTGTTGAGAATTACCCTGTAATTGCCCGCATCCGAAAATTGCGTCGCTGGAAAGGTCAAATTCGCCGCAGTGGCGCCGACGATGTTGGTGCCCTCTCGCTGCCATTGGTATGTCAGCGCCGTGCCGCTGGCCAACACGCTGAGAGTAACCGGCGTTCCCCGGCTGACGGATTCACTTTGGGGTTGGACGATTATCAAGGGCGGGTTCACCAATGAGAACCGGACGGCATCGGCAATCACCAACCGATTGGTTTCGCCGGTGTTGTTGGAAATTTTGACAAACCCACTCGTACCCTGCGCAAAGCTCCTTCCCTGTGCAATCGTTCTCCAGCCCGACCCATTGGTGGTCTGGTTGACCCGCAGCGATTGGCTTCCACTGAGGGAGGAAATTTGAACCGAGGCGTTGGTCGTGCGGTTGGTGCCGGCCGGATACCAGATAAATACGTTGTAGATTCCCGGGTAAATTATATTGGGCACGAATGTTGCGTCCGCGGTTGTCCCGCTGCTTGCGGTGCCTGTGTAGTAAAAATACCCGCCGTATTTGTTGGTCCCCTCCGCGCTGCTGATGGACCAAGACCCCTGGTAAGTGGCGTTGAGGTCATCCACGATGATCTCGCTGGTCGGCATGAAATGGGCCTTAACCGTCCGGTTGCGGTCCATGGTCACAGTTGTGGAAATATTGGTCCCCGCAGCATCGTCGGTCCAACCGATGAAGACGGATCCGGGTGCGGGAACCGCGGTGACAGTCACTCGGTCATTGAAGGAATAGCCAGCCTGATTGGGACTGGCGGAAATCGTCCCGCCGGGCGTTGCCACTTTGTTGAGAATGAAATTTAGCCGCACCACGGCGATATCACTGAGAACAGTCCCGCTAGGATTACTGATCGTGACGTAATACTCACCGTCATTGTCAATCGACACATTATTCAACGTCAACACACTGCCTGTCGCACCCGGGATGAGCGCGTCATTGAACCGCCACTGAAACACGGGCGCGGCGGCACGTACACCGACCTGCAGGGTGACATTTTCGCCCTCGATTGCGTTCACACTCACCGGGTGGGAAACAATGACTGGCAGGCCGGGAAGCGTCTGCGCGTTGGCTGGGTTGGACGCGGGTGATTCGCCACCGGCATTCGTGGCGCGAACCTGGTAAAAATACCGGGTGCTTTCCGTTAAATCCACGTCAGTGTAATTGGTCACGTTGGCCGACGTCGTGCCTATGTCTTCAAACGGCCCGGATGCACTCAAAGAGCGTGCGACAATGAACCCCAGTTCATTGGTCGCGTTATCGCGCCATTGAAGACTGATCTCTGAAGAACTGATTGCGGTCGCGCCTAGTATGGTCGGCGATGCGGGAGGGCGAATGAAAAAGACAAATTTAACGGCGTCCGCCAGCACGACTGTTCCTCCCGTGAAGGCATCAGTCAGCCGCACGTTTCCATTGGTGCCAGCACCAAAATCATACAAACCCAGCAGATTCCATTTCCCGCCGTTGGTTTGCTGGTTCACGATGACAGTATCCTGGCCGGTCAAATGATTGATGACATACGGCGCATCGGTTGCGCGATTGCTGCCCTGCGGCCACCATGCATAGACCTGATATTCTCCCGACTTTAGGATATTGGGCGTGTATTGAAGATAAGCAGAGCTGCTTCCCTTGGACTTGAACCGGTAATCCGCCCCGAACTTGTCGGACGCGGAGTTTCCGGTTGACCAGGTGCCGACCACAGCCGCCTTGGGATTATCAATGATGATATCGGTGACAATGCCGCTGGGATTGGTGCGGAATGTGAAATTGGTGGAAGTTGCGCGGTTTCCTGCGGAGTCAGTGGAGTGAACGCGGAAATTATAGGTCGTGTCAGCAACCAGGTTCGACAGGATGACCGAGTGGTTCAGCGTCACAAACACATTGGTCGCGCTGGTTCCATAGGCTGTGGTGAGTCCGTATTCCACAAGACTGTCCGAAGGCTCATCCGTCACCCAGGTCACAGTGGCCTCTTTGTCGGTCAGGTCAGTCACTGCGACATTGGAAATAAGCGGCGGCGTGGTGTCCACCACCGGAATCAAAAGATCCAGGTCCACGATTTGTCCCGCTGCAATGGTCACGTTCGTGGAAAGGTTGCCAAGACCGATCGTGGTAACGGAAACAGAATAGTTTCCAGGAACCGTTTCAAAAAAACCAAATTTGCCATGAGGCTCGGTCAGAACCAAACGTGATGTGGGACCATTCAGACTGACGGTGGCGTTGTAGATGCCTCCCATATTGTCCGTTCGACGAACCGTTCCCTTTACCAGTCCCTTGGTCGGACTGGCCTTCCAGGGAATGGAAGGCACATTGGCCCAGGTGGGCTGATAATTATCGCGGATATGGCTGAAAGTGCCCGGTTGATCCACCGTGCCGCTATTCGGCGTGCGATAACTGTAAAGCGTGGTTCCCAAAAGCGGCTTTGCGCGGGCGTATTGCAATTGTGTGACCGTGTTCTCCTTGGTGTTCAAGTAGGCGCCTGGTCCAAGATAAACACGTCGCACGCCCTGGTTGGCAAAGGCGTCGTCGCACCGGGTCTTATACACGTTAAAATCAGGCGTGTAGTCCATCGGCATGCAGATATCAATAATCCCCTCGTTGTTCCATGCAGCCCAGTCCTGGAATCGGGCGTTGAAGGCGTCGCTGCGACTGCTGAACACCGAGCAGGAAATGATCAGATTGGGTTTGATGGCCAGCAAGTCGGCATTGCACCAGCGCAGAAAATCGGTGACCTGCCGCCGTCGCCAGTTTGAAAACCGCGTGTCGCTGACAGCGGGTTTTCCGGTGACGCCAAACTCGGCGTTGTAGCGGGCAATCGCCACGGGATTGTAGCCCGAATCGGTGGTGGGATATCGGATGTAATCCCAATGAAAGCCATCCACGTCATAACGGCTGACAACGTCCTTCGCCAGGTTGTAATTCCACATCGTTGCGTCCGGATGCCCCGGATCCAAGTAGAAGCCTTCACCAATGAATTTCGCGCCGGAGGAGTTTTCCATCAGGTACTCCGGGTGCTTGTTGAACACATGCGCGGGATTTGCCGGCGGATTGGCCGCGTCACTCCAAATCAGGTGTGTCGGCACCCAGCAATGCACTTCGATCCTCGGGCTGCTGGCGTGGCACTGGTTGATCAGTTCCTGCAAAGCGTCGAAACCCGATGCCACTGCAGTGGTGCGCGGTTCGCCGTTGGGGGCCTGAGGCATGTAGAACGCGTCGCCGCGTCGCCGCATCTGCACGACCACCGCGTTGAAATTGTAAGTTTTGCAGTCGTTGACCAGCTTGGTCACCTGGCTGCTGTTGAGAAATCCGTTCCCCCACGCATCCACCCAGAGCCCGCGAAATTCCGTGGTTTGGGCAAACACCGATGGAAGCATTCCAATAGAAAAAATCCCTGCGGCAAGGGCGCAAAATCGGGCCAGAGGCAATCGAACTTTGATCGGGTACATCGGGCGCGATTCTCCATTTTGCACCGCGATTTTTCAAGGCATTTCGCCTGAATAACCCCGTTGAAATCAAGACTCGGGCAAGCGTTCCAGCACCGGCTCCACTGACTGTCCGGCGCTCTTCAAGCTGACAAACGTCTGCTTGTCCACCCATTGAGGATGGAGCCCGTCGGAAAGCTTCAACACGCGGACAACCTCCCCCACATCGTTGAATTCTATCCCCCAAGTTTGCTCAATGGAGCCAAATTTCACATCGTAGAGAAACCAGCGCCCATCCGGCGACCAGAGCATTTTGTCGTGCGGCACCGGCACAATTTGATCGGACAGCTCGTTCAACCGAACATTGGTCAATTGAACCGGCTCTCCGCCGCCAGCCGGCACTTTCCAGAAGCTTGGCAATCCGGTCGCACGGCCTGAAACAAACAGTATCCACTCGCCGGAAGGATGATAGCTGGGCATCTCGTCGTCATAACGCCCATAGGTCAGGACTTCAAACGTGTTGGCCTCGCAGTCCAGACGGGCCAATTGCAGCGCTTCGGGAGGATAAATGCCCATGCCCTCCGGCACCCGCTCAAACACGATGCTTTTGCTGTCATTCCGCCAGAAGGGCTCATGCGCCCCCGTCACTGTTGCCAGTGGCTCTCCTTCAATGGTCTCGGCAATCAACAAGCAGTCGCTGGTTGTATAAACAATGCGTTTGCCGTCGGGCGAAATGCGCGCGCGAAACACACTCGGATGCACCTGTCTCTCATTGCCCTGATTGTCCAAAAGCCACAGGTTTCTCGCTTTGGGAAAGCCCACCGCGGGACGGAACGAATCATCCGTTCGGCTGGACACCAGCAATCGGGTGGAGCCAGAAGCGCGGTTGGAATCGAACACATAACGAATCCGCTCACCGGGAACGGTCTTCAGCACGATGTTTTCCTCCTTCAATTCGCCACCCTCGATGACATGCAGCGCGCCATCATCCAGGCCGTAAAGCGGAGCTTGTTTTTTCGGCTGCGGTTTCGGCTGGGCCTCGGCAACTGTTTCGGGATTCGGGGCGCTGGCCTCTCGTTTCGCCGACGGTTTTATGGAAGCAAAATAAAACACCGCAGCAGTGATGCCCACCAGGCAAATAAGCAGTGCAGCCAGCGCATACCGCCTTGTGGAGCGGGGCGATGCCTCAACTGCCGGAGCTTGGGACGCTGCCACCACCGGTGCGCTTTTGCGCTCCTGTTTTGCTTTCGACGGCGTTGAAATGTTCTCGACTGCCTTGGGAGCGGCAACATCCTCGGGCGGAATCCAGGAAGGCAATGGCGCGGACGTGGCTTCCTCGGGCTTTTGAACCGATTCCACCGGTGTGGCCTCCCCTTGCGGCTCGGCAGGCGCAACGGGCTGGGGAGTAAGCCCCAGAAACAGATCCCGGTAGGCAATCAACAGGTCGCCAATCTGCGTCTGCCAGTCGGCACTGCCGGAAAGCTGCGCCACGCGGTAATGAATATTGGCAAGGTAATGGGCCAATGCGGCTTTGACCGCCGGCTCTGGGCGCTTTTCCTGTAGCTCGAGTGTTGAAACCAAAAAACCGTCGATAACGCCTGGACTATTCCATTTCGAATCAGGCGCAAATGCCTTGTCCCGGCCCAGGAAATCCAAGCCCGCTTCTCAATTTCTTTTTCCTCAATGGTATTTGCGTCCTGTTCGGTAATGACGCCCTTCGCCTGAGCTTGCCGACAACTCACCGCCTCCTTGGCCAAGGCTAACAATATAGACTCCACAACTCCCGGATCGCCCAAATATGGCCGATTGACCTCCACGGCCGGGGTTTCCGTTTTGGCGGAAACCGCGGGAGATGAAGCCGGTTTGATCGGCTCGATGGCAGGTTGAACGTCCGCCTGAGTCGCCGACAACTGAACCATTGTCGTTCCCGCGAAGACAGGTGCGTAGCGGTGAACGATACCCGCTATCTCCGGTCTCCATTGCGCCTCGGTCAGGTCCGGTTTTTCGGCGAGATTCAACTGGGATCGCATCTCGGAGCAAAATGCCCCAAGCGCTGCCTTGACTATGTTTTCCGGCCCCTTCGCCTGACTGGCCGTGGCAAACTCGCGGGCCAAGGCGGTGTCAATCCCTCCTGGACGGTTCCACTCGGGATTAGGGGCGTACCGCTTGTCGCGGTTAAGAAAAATCCAGGCTCGCCGCTCAATTTCCTTTTCCTCAATTGCATTGGCGTCCTGCTCGGTAATAAACCCCTTGGCACATGCTGCGCGGCAATTCACCGTTTCCCGGGCCAACTCCAAAAGGAGTTTCTCAACGACTTTGACGTCGCCCAGATACGGCCGTTTGTCAGGGGATGTTGTCATATAAAATGCTGTTCAGGCTGCAGGGAACAGGCGCAACAACGCCACGCAAAGTCGCCATGCAGTGGGTCATACTTGTAATCCCTGAGAATGCCTCTGTTCAATCAAAATCACGGAAACGGCGCTTGAAACAAAGCGCACTTTAACCTGTCCCCAGCCCCGTTGACTTTAAGGCATCCACCGCTTAGTCAATAGTTATGGATTGTCCCCTGCCCGATTCCATTAAGGCGGAATTTCGCCCCGATTTTGTGCCTAAACGCCGTTGCACCCATGCCGTGTTCGATTTCGATGGCACCCTTTCCTGGCTACGCCATGGCTGGCCCGAGATCATGGCCGACGTGTTCCGCCCTCATTTTCCTAAAACCCGCAAATCAGAGGAGGAAATCGCTCAACTGCTGCTCTCGGACATTCTCTCGCTCAACGGCAAGCCCTCCATTCATCAAATGAACCGTTTCCAAGAGCGCGTCCGGGAACGGGGCGGCACCTGTCCCGATCCCAAGGAATTGCTCGACGAATACCAGCGGCGTCTCGACCATGCCATCGCGGAGCGCTCCAAATCCATTCGCAAAAAAACAGTGCCTCGCGACCATTTCGTCATTCATGCTGCGCGACCATTGCTGGAGTGGCTGAAAGAACAAGGAATCGCTCTGATTATTTTAAGCGGCACAGCCGAACACCGCGTTCGCGAAGAAGCCCAACTACTCGACCTTGACCACTATTTTGACGGGCATATTTTCGGCAGCACCGGACCGGATTTTTCCAAGAGGCAAATCATTGAACGCCTCCTGCAACATGAAACTCTCCCAGGCAACCAACTGCTCTCCTTTGGAGACGGCCCGGTGGAAATTGCCGAAACCCGCCGCGTCGGCGGCACCGCCATCGGCGTGGCATCCGATGAAAAAATAAACGGCTCGCGCAAACCCGACCCGATCAAGCGCCGCGAGTTGCTCAGCGCCGGCGCGGACGTGCTCATCCCCGACTTCAGGGATGCCATCCCGCTGATGAACTGGCTTTTCTACTCGCCTGAAAAATCATTGCGCCCCGAATGAATTCCCAACAACGATGCCCCAGATGACGCCAGAACGGTTCCAGCAGATTGCCTCCCATTTTTCAAATCTACGCATCGTCGTTCTGGGCGACTTCTGCCTCGACCGGTATCTGGAGATTGATCCGGCGCTTTCGGAAACCTCGCTCGAAACCGGCCTGCCGGTGCACAATGTCACCCACGTTCGCTCCCAGGCCGGCGGCGCCGGCACCGTTCTCAACAACCTTGCCGCGCTGGGCGTCGGGACCATTTTTCCGATCGGAATCTCTGGAAGCGATGGCGAGGGTCATGAACTGAGCCAGGCGCTGCGGCAACCCGGCGTTCAACTGGATTATTTTCTCACAACTCCGCTGCGTCAGACCTTTACCTACACCAAGCCGCTGTTAATGCATCGAACCGGCCCCCCGGAGGAACTCAGCCGCCTGGATATTAAGAACTGGACCAAAACCCATCCCGAAGTGTCCTCCCGGATCATTGAAAATCTGCTGCTGGCGACGCGTAATTGCGACGCGCTGATTGTCATGGAACAAGCCGATCGCGAAGACACGGGGGTCATCACTGCCGATTTATTGCACGCGCTGGAGCAGCTTTCCCGCTCCCATCCCGGCCTTCTGATCCTCGCCGACAGCCGCCGCGGCCTGAAACATTTTCCTCCGGCGACCTTCAAAATGAACCTTGCCGAACTGAAAATGTTATCAGGAAGCCCCGTTTCAACTGATGAAGAAATAAAACGGGCAGTCGCCGGCCTGGCATCGCGCAACAACCGGCCCGCTTTTGTCACCCTGTCGGAGAACGGCATTGCCGGAGCCATGCCCGGCCAGGACGCGCAACACCTTCCGGCTTTTCCGGTTCGCGGCCCGGTGGATGTGGTCGGCGCGGGCGACGCCGTCATGGCCAGTCTCGGGGCATCGTTGGCGGCTGGCGCCTCCCTATTTGAAGCCATGGAAATCGCGATGGCGGCCGCCTCCATCGTGGTGCATCAATTCGGCACCACCGGAACCGCGTCGCCCGGGGAGATCACCAAACTGCTCTCCCTACGCGACAACCAATGAAGCTTTTCTAGTCCAGGTTGAGCTGCCGGTTGACCTCCTTCCAGAACGCGGCGCATTCCCGTTCGGCCTCCTCGCGGGAAATCCGGTAACGCTGCTGTAATTTCCCCACGAGCATGTCCGGCGCGTCACGCAGCGGCTCCAGAACATCGTTTTTCAACCTGGCCCAGCGTTGCCCGATCCGGGCCTTTAACAGGCGCCATTGTGCCTCTGAAACACCCATAATTCCTCCTTTTGAAAAAATGAGCCAATCCTGTTAATTTTCAAGGGCACGTAAAAACCGCTTGCGCCAGAGCGGCGTGATTTGTAAGTTCGCTGCCCTTCGGTGCACCCATAGCTCAATTGGATAGAGCATCTGACTACGGATCAGAAGGTTTTAGGTTCAACTCCTAATGGGTGCGCCACTTTTCTTATCAGGAAACGACAAATCAATTGGGCTAAACTGCACTGATCAGGCGGAAGCTGGCCTTTCAGGGAATCGGGGCTGGCGCACCGGATTCAAATTCGAAGCATGAAAAACCCGAAATCCATTAAATTACCCGTCTCGGTCTGAGTCAGCGGCACGGCATCTGACAGGGCGTAAAGCGGCCTGCGCCGGTCTTCGCGGTTTTCCCTTTTTCGCCCGATAGCTTATAAAGAAGATTCCGCACCCGTTTTAAATGGAGAAAACGCGAAAGCCTGCCAGGGCCGCCCCAGATTTCGTCCCGCACGCCGAATCCCATGCCAAGGCCGCCAAGGACCGCCTGAATTCGCAAGAATCAGGGAATTACATCTCCCCAAACTCCTGGTCGAGACAAACCTTGGAAATTTCGCTCCAAAAGCGTGGCCTGTCCCGTGGATGGACAGATTTTCATGCCGAAAACCTCCGTTTCCGCAAAAACCATGGAATTTTGGTTCCATGAAACTCGTCCGCAGCGCAAACCATGGAATTTTGGTTCCACGAAACTCGCCCGCAACGCAAACCATGGAATTTTGGTTCCATGAAACATGTCGGCGACGGAGAACACTGGTTTTTGGCTTATTGAAAAGGAAATGTCACGTCGTCGACGAAATTTGGGGGTTGGCCGGAACATTGTGTTTCAGGCAGTGGACAGGGAGCGCTTACATCTCGCCTCCCGCATATTCGCGGCCCCACCGCCTCTGTCGGCGGGAGTGGAAGCCATGTTAACAACGCTCTCCCACGCGGAAACTTTTAATCATCAGATATGCTGGAGCGGAATGAAAAAACTTCTCCCAAATGTGCGGCAAGGGATCGATTGCGCCACTCTCCAGCCGGGCACATTCACGCACTAACTTAGATTCGGCAGAGCGAAGCCGCGTCTTCGCCGTGACCTCTGCCTTCGAAAAGCAATTGCAGATCAACCACGCTGCTGTAATTCACCGGGCAATCATGAGGACGAAAATTGGGGCGTTGCACAACAACGCCCTACCGCAAGAACAATGCATAAATGCGCCCACTCCAGCCGAATTCGGCAAACAGCCGCATAGCGGCCTGCTCGATAAGCTGGGCTTCAGGATGCGAATTACCGCCCGCACCACGAAGCACTCAGCGGCACACGGAATTTCACGCAGCCATCCGAAATAGTGGAACGGATGAATGCTGGCGACGAAGGCGTTTGACTTCAGCGCGCCGATAAGCTCACTGATACACGTGTCACCATCAGCGCACTGACCCATGCAATCAGCTTTTCCAAAGTCGGCGGGTCTGAGGGTTCGATGCTCATGGCTCAATCAAAACGGCGCGTCGTCGCTTTCGGCGGGCCGGGGTTTGAATCGCTGGACGATTTGCTGAATCCGTTCCGGCACTCCAAACGAACCCGCGACTTGACCGTTGTTCGTCACGGCATCCTGCATCCGGGTGAGTCCATTTCTCCGGACAAACTGCCGCAACGATATC
>CALJZV010000603.1 GCA_937983475.1 uncultured Verrucomicrobiales bacterium | reverse complement strand
TATTCCTCGTCTGCCAAACTCCCGTGGCTTCATCGCCGGGGGAGTTTTTTATTTGAATCCGAATGGTTGCGGATTGCGGGTCTCGGTTAGCGGGCTGCCTTAGAATTTTTATTTGTCGCAAAATTATTTGCCGACGCGGAGGAGAGCTGTGGTCACGGCGGCGAAGGGTGACGGATTTTTCCGGTGGGCTGTAACGGTTCATGCCCTTGGATTGAGCCGGTCTTTTTGAAATCAGGGCTTACACACAATTTCAAACAGGCGCTTGAAGGACCATAACGCGCCATTAATAAAAGCATTAAAAAATGTGCTTAAAATTATGTTCAACAGCCATTTCTGCGAATTTCAGAATGAGTGTTTAAAATGTGGGCAGGTTTTTTTGTGTTTTGCCTTGTAATTGGTCAAAAAGACTTTAAAAGATTCCCTTATAAATGGTTTAGGGGAAACCTGTAAAACGCGCGGCGTCAGCACCAACATATCAATTGCAAGAGAGCAGGGCCGCACGTTTCCAGTCGAATGACTATCAGGCCTGAAAACAAAGACACCTCATGGAATTTTCGGGGAATCAATCAACCAACACCCAAATGAAAATGGCAACTGTACATCCGCCCAGCCGGTTCATTGGTTCATGGAATGCATTGACGGGGGCGGCAAGGCATCGGGTTGTTTTCAAATTTCTCGGCGTTTCCCTGTTCAGCCTGTTGACGGTATCAGTCAACGCCCAAACTTCTCAGCAGGTATTTGAAAGCAGCGGGTCGTTTACGATACCGGCGGGAGTGGCGCAGATTACGGTCGAAGCATGGGGTGGCGGTGGCGGTGGTGGCACTCATAATTCCAACGCGCGTGGCGGTGGAGGCGGTGGCGCTTATGCCCGCTCCGTATTGTCTGTGTCGCCAGGTAACGGTCATAACGTCACTGTGGGTGTTGGCGGTGCCCTTAATAACAATGGTGGTGCGTCAATTTTCTACGGCACCGATGGCGTCACGGCATTTGTTCGGGCATCGGGAGGAATCTTTGGAGCAGGGTCGGGCGGCGCGGGAGGAGCGGTTGCCGACAGTGTCGGCCAAACGATTTATCCCGGCGGAAACGGCGGCGCGCCCCAAAGCAACAACACGGCCGGTGGCGGTGGCGGCGGTTCGGCCACCTCATTGGTTGCAGGAGGGAACGGCAGCGCAGGTGCGTTGGGTATCGGGGGCACGGGTGGAAGTGGGCAGGGGTTGGGTGGAAAAGGAGGCAATTCCAGCATCATCAACGCAACGGCGGGCTTTGTGCCAGGCGGGGGAGGCGGAGGACGCGGTGACATGACGACAGCGGCTGGTGGCGCCAATGGACGTGTTGTCATATCGTGGTCAACGCTTGACCTTTCGGGATTCAATGTTGCTCTGGCCACAGCCGGGGCCAAAAATGCGGGCGACGTATTTAACCTCACCATTACCAATGCTCAAAACAGCAGCGGCACTCCATTGAATGGTAGTATCATCGTCCTGGTGGCGAGTGATGTTTCCGGCACGGTTTACAATGCGACTGCATCCTTCACTTCAGGTGCTGCAATGGTTCCAGTGACGTTGAACACGCCCGCTGCCCACACCTTGACCGTCAGTGTGGCTGGTATTTCAGGCACAAAACAGGTCGGGGTTCTTGTCAATCGCCGGCCAATTATTGTTTCTGCAAGTCCTGGCTCCAAGGTATATGGAGAAGCGGATCCGCTGATAAATTATAGCGTTACTTCCGGCAGCCTCATTTCAGGCATTCCGCTGAACGGTGCGCTGGTGCGTCAGCCCGGAGAGACGGTGGGTTCTTATCAAATATTACAGGGCAGCGCGACCAACGGAAGCAACCCTAATTATGACATTACTTATGTTGGGGCCGCATTTACGATCACAGCGCGTCCGATCGCGGTCATAGCCGATGCAAAGCTCAAGATGTATGGGCATGGTGATCCTGTGTTCACTTTCACCGTAGGCGGCAACGGCTTGGTTTTTGGGGACACGATTCAAACCGTGTTTGCAGGAGCGTTGGGGCGTCAGGCTGGTGAAACAGTTTCGGGCAGCCCCTATGCCATTACACAAGGAAGCCTGGCCCTCATCAGCGCCAATTACAGTCTGAGTGGATTCACGGCGGCCTTTTTGAACATCACGCCACGAACCATCACTGTGACTGCTGCCAACGCAGGAAAAATTTATGGCCAACATGATCCCGTGCTGACGTTCTCCGTTGGTGGGAATGGTCTTGCATCGGGCGACACTGTTGCAGGTGTGTTTAGCGGGGCATTGGGGCGAGTTTCCGGCGAGTCTGTTAATGGCAGCCCCTATGTCATCAATCAGGGGAATCTGTCGGCAAATGGAAAGTATTCAATCACTGGGTACTTTACCGGGGCATTGAACATCACGGCGAAGGCATTGACCCTTTCGGGCGCTGCGGCGAACAGCAAGGTG
>CALJZV010000602.1 GCA_937983475.1 uncultured Verrucomicrobiales bacterium | reverse complement strand
GCCCATGATGGAGACCCGCCTCTTGGCAAACTCCAGCACACCGAGCGTCACCTGGGGATTGTGCAAATAATCCTCGGCCAACCGGTCGCGGATCATCTGCTGCGCTTCGGCCACGGTTTTGCCCCCCACCTTCACCAGTCCCAGGAGCGGCATAGAAATATTGCCGTCGGCATCCACCCGAGCCCGGGAGTTCAAATCCTCCTCCTGATACACCTTTACTTCGATGACGTCGTTTTCCGACAACCGATGACGGCTCATGGAAAGAGATTGGTGCTTGGCCGCGTCGGCCTTTTTCTCGAGCCGGTCCAGGTGCTCGGAGTCGAGATTAACCACGACCAACTCCCCGTCGGCTTGATCTGTTGGCGGAATTGGCTCGGTTTGCGCCTGGACTCCCAGGACAACGACACTAAACATGCAGAGCAACAATCGGTTCATGGCATACCTCCTTGGCACTTCAGCGGCTGACAGCCGGTTGAAAAATCGGGGGGACAAAACGGGGCTCCTGGCGCGCGCCCGTCAGGGCACGGCTGGCGGGGAAAACATTCTGCTGGGCGGACCCCTTCTTTTCTCCGCTGCATTGCAGAAACGGGACATACTCCGGCACCAAGGCCTGGATCAGCAGCTTGGCCTGGTCAGGTTCCAATTCATACAACCGCTCCCTGAGCGCGGCGAAAAAGTTTGTCAACTGTTCCTGTGGCAGGGGAGACGAAACGAACCGCAAAATTTTGGGATGCCCGGTCGGGACGATGTTTTCTCCCTGATGCTGCAATTCCTCATATAGCTTTTCGCCGGGGCGCAGGCCGACGTATTCGATCTGGATGTCCTCGCCCGGCGTGAGCCCACTCAGCTCGATCAGTTGCCTGGCCAGGTCGGCAATCTTGATCGGCTTGCCCATGTCCAATACGAAAATTTCACCGCCCTGTCCCAAAGCGCCGCTTTGCAGCACCAGGCTCACCGCCTCCGGGATGGTCATGAAATAGCGCGTGATCTCCGGGTGCGTCACCTTGACCGGACCGCCCGCGGCAATCTGCCGCTTGAAGGTCGGGATGACACTGCCCGAGGATCCCAGCACATTCCCGAACCGCACCGCCATGAATCGGGTCTTGTGCCTTGAACTGTCGCTCAAGGACTGGACAAACAGTTCGGCCAGGCGCTTGGTTGCGCCCATGACGCTGGTGGGGTTGATCGCCTTGTCGGACGAAATCATGACGAAACGATCGACGCCAAACTCCAGCGCCAGGCGGGCAATCTCCACGGTGCCAAAGGCGTTGTTGTGAATCGCCTCGCAGGGCTGGCTTTCCATCATCGGCACGTGCTTGTGGGCCGCCGCGTGAAAAATGACGTGCGGCGAAGTGGTCCTGAAAATGTGGCGCATCCGTGGCCCGTCGGTGATGTCACCCACCAGCGGGCAAATGGCCTCGTTGAAGCCGGATTCCATCAGCTCCTGCTCGATTTGGAACAACTGCACCTCCGACTGGTCGAGCAACAGCAGCCGCGCCGGACCGAACCCGAGAATCTGCCGGCACAGTTCGCTGCCGATGCTGCCGCCCGCGCCGGTCACCATCACCACGCGCCCGCGCAGGTAGTGCTCGATGTTCGCTCGGTCCAGCGTGACCGGATCGCGACCGAGCAAATCCTCAATTTCGACCGGCCGCAGGTGGCTGACGCTGATTTTGCCCGTGGCCAACTGGTCCAGCGAGGGAACGGTGGTGAAATGGAGGCGCGCCTCCTGGAGGAACTTCACAATCTCATTGATGCGGCGCGTCGGCGCCGATGGCATGGCGATGGCCACCTCGTCCAACTGCACCTGACAGTCGCCGTTGGCAAGCAGCTCAGGCGGGCCGAGGACGGGAATGTTGTGCACATGCGACCGCCACTTGTCCTCGCAGTCATCGAAGAAGGCCACCGGCTGCATCCCGAGCCTTTTTTTCCTCATCAGCTCGCTGGCCAAGCCCCCGCCCGCGTCGCCCGCGCCAATGATGCCCACGCGCTTCATTTGCCGGCAGGGCTTTCCCTTGGGCGTTCTGAAGGTCTCCCGAACGGTCCGGAAGCAAACCCGGCTGGCGCTCAACCCCGCCACAGCGAGGATGAAATCGGCCAGCAGCACGCTTCGAGGCGGCAAGCCTCCCGCGAGATTCGCATGCCAGAGCAGGAGCAATCCGCCGGAGGGCACGGCCAGGCCGCACAGCAACCGGCGCAGGTCCGTCAGGCTGAAGTAGCTCAACAGGCCGCTACAGTGGCCAGCCCCCAGCAGCACCGCCAGTTGCAGCGGCACAATCCAGCTCATGTGAACGGGAATCTTTTCCAACTCCGACTTTGGAATGTTGAAATCAAACCGAAGCAGGTACGACAGCCAGAGGCTGCCCGCCAGAACGCCGCTGTAAACGCAGACCACCAGCAGGATTCGCAACTGCCTGCGGTGCTGCTGCGCGAACTGCACTGCTCGCTTGCCATGCTTTCTGAAAAATTGACGCATCCGTCCGTTCATGTGTGGTTTTGGTTGTGGCTCAACCGGCTGCCGAAGACCGTTTTCAGAATGATCTTGGTGTCCTCCAGCAGATTGGCCTGGCGCGCGTAGCGCAGATTGAGCTCGATCTTTTTGGGCACGCAGCAGGCCAGGTAAAAGCTCTCCACGTCGTCCGCGGACCTGAGCAGGTCCTCCTCATTGCGGAATTCCAGCGTGGCCAGGTCGGTGATGCCCGGCTTGAGCGAAAGCACTTTTCGCTGCTCCATCGAGTAACGCTCGACGTATTTGGGAACCTCCGGGCGCGGCCCGACCAGGCTCATGTCGCCCCTGAGCACGTTCCAAAGCTGGGGCAACTCATCGAGCTTGGTTTTCCGGAGGAACCGCCCCATGCGGGTGATCCGCGCGTCGCCGTCCCGGGTGACGCTTGCCCCTCTCTTTTCCGCGTCCACCACCATGGTGCGGAATTTCCAGATGTAAAAGGGCCGGCCCTGGTGGCCGACGCGCAGTTGGCGGAACAGCACCGGCGGGCCATCCGTCAGTAAAATAAAAACCGCGATTGCCAGCAGCAGCGGAGACAACGCGACCAGGCCGATCAACGCCCAGAACACGTCATACAATCGCTTGACCCGACTGGCGGAAAATTCCCGCGCGCGGTTCTCGGCGGCGCAAAGCTTTGGATTCAGGGACGAGCTCATGATGGGCAACAAACAGGCCGCATGGCGATCATCGTCCGGCCTCGTAGCCGTTTGCCCAGGCGTTCCGCAGTGGAACTGGTCCGGCATCGGCAATCCATGCCGACGGCGTCAGGCTGGCGGGTGTCGGCATCACCGGACGGCGCTTGCGATGGCGGGCAATGAGGGTTTTAAGCGTGTCGCAGACGCGCTCCACCTCAAGCTCGGTCATGTCCGGATAAATTGGCAGGCTGATGATCTGCGGGTAAACCCACGCGGCGCAGGGCAGGTCCTGCGGCTGGAAGCCATAATTCTTCCTGTAATAAGGATGCATGTGCAGCGGCATCCAGTGAACGCTTGCGCCGATTCCCGCGCGCTTGAGCTCCTCCATCATTGCCGCGCGGTCGATGGACAGCAGGTCCAGATTCAGGCGAACCACGTCGAGGTGCCACGCGTGAATGCGGTCGGGCTGCTCGGAGGGAAGCATCAACTCCTCCACGCCGCCGAGCTCATCGGCGTACCGCGCGGCCAGTTGGCAGCGGCGGCGGTGCAGTTCATCGGCCTTTCGCAACTGGCGCAGCCCGATGGAGGAGGCAATGTCGGTCAGGTTGTATTTGAAGCCCGGCGCGATGATTTCGTAATACCAGGAGCCCTCCGATGTGAACCGCTTCCACGCGTCGCGAGAGATGCCGTGCAGGGACATGATGCGCATGCGGTCGGCCAGGTCGTCGCGGTCCGTGCAGGCCATGCCGCCTTCGCCCGTGGTGATGGTCTTGTTGGCGTAAAATGAAAAGCAACTGACATCCCCGATCTCGCCCACGCTCTGCCAAGGCGCTTGGGTTTGCTCGCGGAAATACGCGGGACAACAATGGGCTGCGTCCTCGATGATGCTCAAGTCGTGACGCCGGGCCAGCGCCTGGAGCCCGGCCACATCCCCAACCTGCCCGCCATAATGGACCGCAATAATGGCCCTGACTTTCTCGCCCCGAGCCCGGGCGGATTGAATCCGGCGCTCCGCGTCGGCCACATCGAGATTCAGATCCGATTCCCGGCAGTCCGCCAGGATGGGCCGGGCGTGAAAATACCGGACCACTTCCGCCGTGGCCGCGAAGGTCATCGTGGGCACGACGACGGACTCGCCATAATCCAGCCCCGCCGCCTCCAGCGCCAGGTGCAGGGCCGCAGTGCAGGAGTTAACGGCCACGGCGTGCTTGCGCTGCACATACGCGGCGAACTCCGCCTCAAACCGCTTGGTCTTGGCGCCGGTGGTGAGCCAGCCGCTTTTGAGCGTGTCCACCACCTCCTCGATTTCCTCGGGGCCAATGCTGGGTTTGTGAAAGGGTATGCTTTGCATAAGGCAAATATTCTTGCGCTCACGGACGCTCCATGAGTTCCGGTGAAGCTGCTGAGCCCGACGACGCTTTTCGCGCGTGCCACGCCAGTGTCTCGACCATGCCCTGTTCCACCGTGTGCGTCGGCGCATAGTCCAGCTGCGCTTTTATCCGGCTGATGTCGGCTTGCGAATGGCGCACGTCACCCGCGCAGCACGGTTCATGGCGCGGGGCGTATCGCCGCAAATGCGAATGGGTTGGCAACAGGGCGCAACGAATCAG
>CALJZV010000601.1 GCA_937983475.1 uncultured Verrucomicrobiales bacterium | reverse complement strand
CGATGCCGCGGCCCAAGGCCCCACCGGCGGCGCTGCTCGCGAAGCCGATCAGGTCGTGCGTCCAGTCCGTGGGCGACACCCCTCCCCACAGATCGGTTTGAATTCCGCTGACCCCAAAACTGATGGCCGCGGAGATCGCCCCCGGTCAACGCGCCCAGGCCAATATCCCCGCCGGTGATCGCCGCGCCAATCGCGCCTCCCGCCGCGCCTCCCGCCGCGCCTCCCGCCGCGCCTCCCGCCGCGCCACAGGCCACGGCGCCCGCCACACCTCCCACGGCGCCGCCCACGGCCCCCAATCCGCCACTGATGCCGCCCGTGAGCGCTCCAAGCGCAATGTCCCCTCCCGTCGCCGCCGCCACCGCCGCGCCAATGGCCGCGCCAAACAAGATGGCGAAAAAGAAGAAATGCCCGCTCGGATCAACATACTTCAACGGGTTGTTGTTGACGTAGGCGTAGCGGTTGAGCGTCTGCGGATCGGCCGCCGAGGGCACAATGGTGTCCGCCTGGATGAACCGGCCCAGTTCCGGGTCGTAGTAGCGGGCGTTGTAGTAGTAGAGGCCGGTTTCATCGTCCAGAATCTGCCCCGTGTAACGGTTTGAAACCGCAAACGCCGAGGCGTCCTCCGTGAAGGCTGCCTTTCCATAGGCCGAGTAGCCGTAGTGCTGCACCCGTTCGCCGTCGCGATTGGTCAGCACGCTCGAAGACCCCAGATGGTCCGAGTGGTAGTAGTAGAACAACGGATTGACCGACTGCGCCTGGGCGGTCGGCGTCGTGGCCACCATCAGCGCCAGGATGCAACAGAAGGCGACCGCCTGCCGCCAGAGGCCCGCCCCCCGTATTTTCGTGAAAGACCGGCGGCGGATTGAATAGCCCTCCCTCAACCTTGCGAGGATTTAGGTGAGGGAGAGCAATGCTTACGGATAAAATCGAAGAAGCATCATCACATTTCGAATGAGCTTTTCTCCCTCACCATGGCCCAATCCCGCCAGGAGAGGACGAAGAAGTTAGCGCTACGACCTGTCTGATACCTGCCACTTTCAAACGTCCCCGGCTTGTGCGTCCGTGCGGCTTATTTTTCCGCAAGCAGCTTCTCGACTTTGCCTTCGAGGTCGTCCCGGGCATTGAGATCGCGCAGGACGCCTTTTTTATCCATAAGACACATGGCGGGAATGCGGTTGATGCCGCACTCCTGGCCTTACTTTTTGGCGCAGCGATTGCCGTCTAAATACTGGGGGCAGGCTAGTTGTTCGTCGGCCACAAACTGCTCGAGCTTTGACTTCTCCTTGTCGAAGCTGATGCCAACGATTTCAAAGCCTTTGCCGTGCAGTTTCTTGTAAACCTCCTTGATGTGGGGCAATTCCTTCACGCAAGGCCCGCACCACGTGGCCCAGAAATCCACCAGCACTACCTTACCCTTCATTTTGCTCAAATCCACTTCGCGCCCGTCCACAGCGGTGAATTTGATGTCCAGCGGCTTGCCCACCGCACCGTATTTGTTGACGAGCGCCTGCGCGGCCTTTTTGACGTCCTCCGTGGCAGCGGTGCTGTCGGCCACTTGTTTGGCCAAACTCAGGGCCTTGTCAGGCTCCGAGTTGGAGGCAATTTCCATGATCATCTCATAGACTTCTGGCCGATTGGGAAAATCCTTCTTGAGCGCCTGCACCTGGTTTTCAAACTCGGTCATCATGGCCTACATCACCTTTTTCTGCATTTCGCCCACGCGCGCCTCAAATTGCGCGTCGTCCTTGGAATCGGCTGCCTTTTTGTCCTGGGCAATGGCTGCCGTGCAGGCAAACAGGACGGCGATGGCGATGGCGGCGATGGAGCGAAGGGTTGCCGTGAATCCGGCAGGTGTGGTGTTCATAGAATGTAAAAGTTGCGTTGGTTTACTCGTGTTCTTCTCGGCTGGCAAGTTCAATGCCCAAAGCTTTCAGCTTCTCCAGAGCCAGGCGAATCCGCCGGGGATTGGACGGCGAGGCGAAGTCGGCCTCCCGTTCCTCGGGTGGCAACTGTGCCAACGCAATGTGCATCCCGGCTTGGAGACTTGCAAGGTCGTCGGGTGACCAATTCATGGCGGTTTTCTCTGCCTGCTCGATGCGCGCGTTCTTTCGAGCCAGTTCCAGAAGGAGCGCGCAGGGTTCAAGGCATGGGATGAGGCTTTTATTCCCGGCTGCGTCATTGTCCAAGCCGGCCACGGTCCACAGGCGCCGCTTGAGGCAAAACTGCACGTCGCAGCAGGAGCGAATCACCTGCGCGGCCTGGGTGTCGTCCAGATGCGTCGCGATGCGGTACATGCCGGTCTGTCGCGCGGTAAACTCGCGGTAATGCGTCACAGGCGGCGTCCCGTTGCGGCGCGCAAAACAGTCCGCCACTGACCCGGGATAAAACTGGTTGAGCGCAAACTCCAGTTCTGCCGCTTTGGCGATGCGCATCAACCAGCCACGCTGGAGATTGGGCGCGGACTTCAGCGGGCGGAACGCCCCGGTTCCGGTAAACTGCGCCCAATGGCGGGCTTCCCCAAGAGTCAACAAGCGAAGCGAATCGGCAGGGACATCGCCGTCCTCCACATGCCGCAATTCAAATTCCTCCCCTGCCCTGCGGATGCGAATCTGCGCCCAGGCCAGTTCCTCGCCCATCTGCGCGACAAGCGCCTCAATCGCCGGATTGTGTCTCTGCTGCTGCACCATGGGCGGCAAAGCTACTGCAACGCCGCTGGGTTGTCACTGAGCACGTTGCCGGTGCCTTGTCGGTGACGCCCTCCCGCGGCGAATAAGTTATGGCGAAGTAAAAAAGCATTGTCGCCGCTGCCGTTCGCGGCAATAACCAGCCTCATGAATTATCTCCTAGCCGGATTAATCGGTTTAATGGGCGGCGTGGCCAGCGGCCTGTTTGGCGTCGGCGGCGGCATCGTGATGGTGCCGGCGATGGTTTACTTCCTAAAACTGCCCATTCATCAGGCTGTCGGCACGTCCCTGTTGGTCATCATTCCCACGGCCATCGTCGGAACACTCAAGCATCATCAGCATGGCAACGTCATCTGGCCCACTGCAGCATCGCTCATCCCGATGGCGATTGTGGGCGGCTACCTCGGCGCATGGCTGGCCAACCAGATGTCGCCGGAAATATTGAAACGCGCCGTCGGCGGATTCCTGGTCCTGGTCGGAGTGCGGCTGCTTTTGGGAAAATAAAACCAAGGTTACAAGCGCCTCATGGCGCGGAAGCAGGTTGCCAGTCCAGCACCTTCAACTGCACCGACCGGCGTCCGTTGAACTCAGTGATCTGGGGCACAAACGCCAGGTCAAACATCACCTTGGGCAGCAGCGCATCGCCGCAATTCCACCAGACCGCCTCCATCGGTTTGTCGCCGCCGCCCGCGAGGCGGAATTTCACATGCTGATTCTCCTTGCCCATGCGTTGCGGCGGTTGGTGGTGCGCCAGGTTCCGCGCCACCAGATGAACCTGCGGATTGGACGGGCCATGCGGCTGGAGCCGCGCCAGTTCTTGGACTGCTTGCAACGTCAATTCGGGAAGACTGACCTCGGCGTCCACGCGCAATGCCGGCTTGAGCAACTCAGGCCTGAGACTCCGCCGTGCCAGTTCATTTAGCCGCTGGCGCAACGCGTCGAGGTTCTCGGGTTTCACCGTCACTCCGGCGGCCATCGCGTGCCCGCCATGCCGGATCAATAGGTCGTCGCAATCGCGCAGCGCGGCGGCGAGATCAAACCCCTCGATGCTGCGGCCTGACCCCCGCCACTGGTCGCCATCGCCGCCGACAATGAGCGTGGGGCGGTAAAACTCCTGCACGACGCGCGACGCGACAATGCCCACCACACCGATGTGCCAGAGCAGTTGCCCCTCGACGATGACAAAATCGGTTTCCGGGTTGAACCGGGCGCGGATGGCGCCAATCACCTCTTCAGCAATGCTGCGCTCAATTTTCTGGCGTTCGCGGTTGCGGGCATCCAGCGCGTGGGCCAAAGGTTCCGCCTCCTTCAATGTCCGCGCTTTCAAGAGGCGCAAAGATTCTTCGGCGCTTTCGAGGCGGCCCGCCGCATTGCGTCTGGGGCCAAGCTGAA
>CALJZV010000600.1 GCA_937983475.1 uncultured Verrucomicrobiales bacterium | reverse complement strand
AAAAACTAGCAACCTTCGAGGAGGCTGTAACTTCCAAACGCGATCTCTGGGGCGAGGCGGCCATGCGCCAAACCAACGGAGCCAGCTACGAGTTTTTCAAGGACCTGTTGCCTCCACCGAGATACGTCAACTCGGATTTCCGCTTCTACCCCATCGCCTTGAGCGCGCCCAATACAACCACCAAGGCGCGGCTGATTTCCAACGGCAGCGGCGTCAACGTGCGGGGCGGGACGCGCAGTTGGTATGACATCGGCACGCCCGTCATCTTCCGCGTCGGCCCGGATGAACTGCGCTTTGGCGAATTTCTCCAGCGCGTGTCGCATCCGGAACTGCAACAGGGCTATCTGCCCATTTATCGCATCCGCTACGCGCACCATCAGGAGGTCTATCAATTGGAAGCCTTCGCCGCGACAACGCCCGAACTGGCCGACCACGCCGTGGTGTTCGTGAAATTTTCCCTCACTTCCGGCACCAACGGCACCATCACCGCGGAAGTAGACCCAAAAGGGAGCTTTCATTTTACCAATGGCACGGTGCTCGATGAAAAAGGAACACTTCTGGCAAAATTGGACGCCAACTGGAAGTGGAAGCGCCAGCGCGCTCATGCTAGAAAAAAAAAAAAAAAAGCCGTCACAATGATGATCCCCACCAAGGCCCTGCCGTCGAGCGCCGCCCTGACCGTTTCGCCGGCGATCTACGATCAACAACGCCAACACGCCATCAAAACCTGGGAGGATATTCTCAGCCAGTCCATGCGCGTCGAGACGCCCGAGCCGATCGTGAACGACGCCTGGCGGCACTTGATCCTGCAAAACTTCTCGCTCATCAACGGCGACCGCATGCATTACAGCGCGGGCAACCAATACGATAAACTTTACGAGGCCGAGGGCAGCGACGCCGCCCTGGCGATGATGCTCTGGGGTTACGAAACCGACATGCGGCGGCTGATGTTTCCACTCCTGGATTTCACCCGCAAGGGCTTGGAATACCACCAGGCCGGGCACAAGCTCGACGACGTCACGCGCTATTACTGGCAGACGCGCGACGCGGCCTTTGTGAAGTCGCTCCGCAACCGCTGGCAAAAGGAGGTGGACCTGATCATCAACGGGCGAACCAACGAATACGGCCTGTTTCCAAAGGAACAGTACTGCGGCGACATTGCCACGCCGGTCTACTCGCTCAACTCCAACGCCAAGTGCTGGCGGGCGCTGCGGGATTTTGCCGCCATGCTACAGGAAATCGGCGAAACGGCCGAGGCGGAACGACTACAGGCTGTGGCAGTAGAATTTCGTGGAAAAATCCTGACTGCGGTGAACCAGAGCATCCGGCGCGAAACCGAGCCGCCGTTTGTGCCCGTGGCCATGCTGGGCGAGGAAACTTTTCATAGTCCGATCACCGCAACGCGCATCGGCAGTTACTGGAATCTCATGGCCAATTACATCATTGGCACCGGGCTCTTCCCGCCAGGCAGCGAGCAGGAAACCTGGCTGCCGCGCTACCTTGAAAACCACGGCGGCCTTTGCATGGGCATGACCCGATCAGGGGCAGCCAATCACACGTTCTGGACCGGCCCGCACCGAACCAATCCGCTCTACGGCTTGCGTTACGTGACCGACCTGCTGCGCCGCGATGAACCGGAGCGCGCGCTGGTGAGTTTTTACGGCATGTTGGCGCACGGCTTCACCCGCAACACCTTTATTGGCGCGGAAGGCTGCTCACTGGAACCGCTGGACGAAGACGGGCGGATTTTTTATCTGCCACCCAACAGCGCCAGCAACGGGCATTTTCTCTGGATGCTTCGGCACCTGCTGGCGCAGGACTTCGACCTGGACGACGACGGGCGGCCCGAGACGTTGCGACTGGCGTTTGCCACGCCGCGCCGCTGGCTCGAACAGGGCAATCAGATTCGCGTGGAACACGCCCCAACCGCCTTCGGCCCGGTTTCATTTTCCTTGCAGTCAAATATAACGCAGGGCGAAGTCGTCGCTGAGGTGACGCTTCCAAACCGCCAGCAGCCCCAAAAAACCTGGCTTCGGGTGCGCGTGCCCGAGGGTTGGACGGTGACGGGAGCAACCGCGGCGGACGGAGCCATTGCAGTGGACAATACCAGCGCGGCGGACCTCACCGGGCGCCGCGGAAAGCAAACCATCCGCTTCCAAGTGGTGAGGAAATAAAACACGAAGCACCGTCGGAGCAGGCCAAAGCGGGATTATTTTTCCACCGTCACATCGCCGCCAATGATCCGTTCCAGCCGTCCATGCTGTGTGCGGAGCAACAGAGCGCCGTCTTCATCGAGCGATTCAGCGCGTTCCTGAATCGTTCGGTCGCCCACGGAAATCGCCACGTTATGGCCGATGGTCGTGCAGCGCTCCTCCCACTCGTCGGCGACGGTTTCAAATTGCCCGGCGCAAATCCGCGCATAATCGGCGTCCAACTCCCGCAGGATGGCCGCGGCCAAATCGGCGCGGTTCACGAGGCTGCCCGACTCAATTCTCAGCGAAGTGGCAATCCTGCGCAGTTCCGGAGGAAATTCATTCGCCGACAAGTTCACATCCACGCCAATGCCCAGAATGACGTATTTGACATGGTCAATTTCCGCGCTGAGTTCCGTGAGGATGCCGGCGGTTTTTTTGCCTTTGAGCAAAATGTCGTTGGGCCATTTGATCTCCGGCATCAACCCGGTTTGTGAGCGAATGGCGCGCGCCAGAGCCGTGGCGGTGGCAACGGTGAGTTGAGTAGTCGCCTGCGGCCGCAAATCCGGCCTGAGCAGCACGGAAAACCAGAGTCCTTTTCCGGGCGGAGAAATCCATTTTCTGCCCAGCCGGCCGCGACCTTTGGTCTGGGATTCGGCGAACACCACCACGCCTTCCTTGGCGCCGTCGCGGGCCAGTCTCTCCACGACATCATTGGTGGACGTCGTCTCGGCAAAAACGTGAATATCGCGCCCAATGACCTCGTTCGCCGTCAACCGCGACAGGAGATCATCCGCGTGCAGCACGTCGGGAACACTCAACAACCGGTAACCCAGATGAGGACTGGCCTCGATGTCGTAGCCAAGGGAGCGCAGTTCCTCGATGCGCGCCCAGATGGCCGCGCGGCTGACACCCAGTTTCTGGGACAGTTCGGCGCCCGAAACACCGCCAACTTTGGCGGAGCGGAGGGCGGTGAGAATTTTTGCATCCAGCGACACGGCGTGCCTACCTTTCCTTGATCAGCCTTCAAAGTCCAGAGCGATGTCCACCGATCGCGCCGAATGCGTGAGCGCTCCAATAGAAATGTAATCCACGCCGGTCTCGGCGATGGCACGGACGGTTCCCAGGCGCACCCCGCCGCTGGCCTCGGTTTTGGCGCGCTTATTCACCCAGTGAACGGCGGTCTTCATTTCCTCCAAAGTCATGTTGTCCAGAAGGATGACATCCGCGCCGGCAAACAGAGCCTGTTCGACCTGCTGGGGCGTGTCGGCCTCAACCTCAACCTTGAGATGCGGATACCGCTCGCGGGCCCGCTTCACTGCGGCGTCAATGGCATTGGGGGGCTCGTTTTGGAGAGCGACCAGGTGATTGTCCTTGATCAGCACCATGTCGAACAGGCCGATGCGGTGGTTTTGGCCGCCGCCGCACACCACGGCATATTTTTCCAGAAGGCGAAGGCCAGGGGTGGTTTTGCGCGTGTCGAGGATTTTTGCATGGGTGCCCCGGATGGCTTCAACAAATTGCGCGGTCGTCGTGGCAATGCCCGAGAGGCGCTGAACAAAATTCAAGGCGACCCGCTCGGCGGTCAGGATAGCCCGCGCCGGTCCTTCGACCGTCAGTAAAATATCGCCTCGGTCAACGCGCTGGCCGTCCTTTGCCTGTCGGTGAATAGAAAGGTTCGAGTCCACCTGCCTGAAGGCCTCCTCCGCCAGACTCAGGCCGCAGACCAGCAGCATTTCCCGGGCAACCATTTTTGCCCTGGCCTGCGCCCCTTCCGGCACAGTCGAGAGGGATGTGACATCGCCGGAGCCGACATCCTCGGACAAGGCGAAGCGGACAGCGCGGCAAATTTCCTCACGGGCGGGCGCGTTCATGCCGGAAGCATGAAACACCGGCAGAAAAACCGCAAGTGGACTGCGAGCAACGCGGTGCGCCGGGATGAAGCTTGACTGCCGGTTTGCTTCCCGGCACGCCCAGCGGGTACTGACACCGCCGTTTATGATGGGACTGTCCGCCTGGGTTGTCGTGGCGCCCGCAGCCAAACCACGGCTGCACCTGCCCAAGTCCGCCTGTTCAATGTGCGCCTGATCGTTCATGCAGCAGGGCCGAAAGCGTGTAAATGACTGCGATCGGTTTTCTCAATCATCCTCAAGCCTCCAAGGCAACATTCCTTTTAGGTCAAATCGACAGTTTCAAGGCGGTTCTTTTCCCGTTGACCGGTGGATACCCGATTGTTACTGTGCGCGCCGCTAATGAAACTTTTGGCCAATGTTCTCCAAGTTGTACGCGTAGTCGTCGTCGGCTGACGCGGCCTGAGGCATTGGTTCAACGCTCGCAGGTCGCCCGCAATTCCAAATCGGAATGCGGGTTTTTAATTTACCGGTGGCGGCGTTCAATCGAAGATTTATGAGACACACAATCTCGGTTTTAGTGGAAAACAAATTCGGCGCGCTCACGCGCATCGCCGGCCTGTTCAGCGGCCGGGGCTACAACATTGACACGCTCAATGTCGCCCCGACACAAGACCCGACCACTTCGCGCATGACCATTGTCACGCGCGGCGACGACCAGAGTCAATCGTCCACCTCAGCCGACGTGATC
>CALJZV010000599.1 GCA_937983475.1 uncultured Verrucomicrobiales bacterium | reverse complement strand
ACAAACCCTCGCTCATCCGGGCGCATCTCGGTCACAGGAACCCCGGAGGGGTTGCGCACCCCGGTGGCGCAACCGGCGAACAGCGCGGCGGCGGACAAAGCCATTAAAGTTGTGAAGACGCGTTTGGGGTAGTTGCATTTCATAATTAATTAATAGTCCAACAAAAGAGTGTTTCTTCCTGAAAACCGTTCAAACATCACCGGCCAAATAAACCGTTGGCGCTGCCCAGGGTCGAATTGCCGTAGTAGTTGTTGATAATGGTCACCTGCGTGGTGGTCGTTTGCACCGGCCTGGGCTGAACCACCGTTTCGCGCTCCACAACCGTCACCGGCGTCGCGCAGGCATAACGGGGCGCAAAATAACTGCTTCGATGCGCGGTGTAAACCGGGTAAGCCGGAGCGTAAGAATGTTCGCGAATCCGGGCGTGCTGTTCAGCAACCGCTCCAAGCAGCAACCCCGCGCCCGCGCCAATGGCGATGCCCTCGGCGGTCTTCCGCCCGCTGTTGTGGCCGATAACGCCGCCGGCAATGCCGCCCAACGCCGCGCCGGTCAGCGCATAGTTGGGACGATGGTAGGTGTAAGAAGGCTCATAAGAATGCGTGTAACGCGGCGAGGAATAATACCCGGTGGCTTCGCGGTGATTATGCACCAAGGCACGCACCAACCGCGTGGCCGGCGACGCCCTGACCACCGGCGCCAATGCCGGCGCCAATGCCGGCGCCTTCGGCGGTCTTCCGGCCGCTGTTATGGCCGATGACCGCGCCGGCCAGACCGCCAATCGCGGCCCCGGTAAGGCCTTCGGGGGTAAAGAATTGCGCTTGGGTTGAACAGACCGTTGTTGCTGCCAGTATTGTTGCGATGAATTTCTTCATAACTACTCATTGGACGCTGCCCCACCTCCGTTATTCGACGGGGAGAGTATCACGTTTTTCCCGACCCGCAAGCCGGACGCCCCGCTTGCATTCCTCTGCGCTTCACGTATAGGGTCTGGGCCATGAAAACTGACGCCTTAAAACAATTTATCACGCTCAGGGAATCCTTGCTGAAGGAAAAAGCCGCCCTGGAAACCCGCCTGGCACAAATTAACAAGGCTCTTGACCTCGAGACCAGCCCGGTCCCATCCGCAAAGCAAGCGGGGAAAAAGTCCGTGAAAATTGTCAATCCCATGTCCCTCAAGGAGGCGATCACGCGAGCGACCAGCGCCAAGCCGCTGACCAAAAAGGAAATTCTCAGCGCGATTCAAAAATTGGGCTACCGCTTTGCCACTGATGACCCGATGAAATCCATCAACGTGGTGCTCTACAGCAAACGGCAGTTCAAAAACGAGAACGGGAAATTCAGTCCCAAGTAAATCCGTTGCATGGTTCCATCGTTAAATGAGTTTAATCGGGCCCAAGTTGCGCAACGGTTTGATAGAACAATTTAACGATTCGCCCATTAACGATTCAACATCTTCTCCCCCACCCATGCTCGCAAAACGTGTCATTCCCTGCCTGGACGTCCACGACGGCAAGGTCACCCGCGGCGTGCAGTTTGGCCGCGCCGAAGCCGGCGAACTGCGCAACGTCGGCGACCCGGTCGAACTGGCCATGCGCTACAACGAGCAGGGCGCCGATGAAATGGTCTTCTTCGACATCACCGCCAGCGCCCACGGCCGGGCCACCATGGTGAATGTCATCGAGCGCACGGCCAGCGAGTGTTTCATGCCGCTGACCGTCGGTGGAGGCATCCGCGCGGTCGAGGACATGAGCGTCATGCTCAAGGCCGGGGCCGACAAGGTGAGCATCAATTCCTCGGCGCTGGCGACGCCGGATTTGATTCGCCAGGGCGCGGAGAAGTTCGGCAGCCAGTGCATCGTGGTTTCAATTGACTGCAAGAAAACCGGCCCGGAGAAGTGGGAGGTGTTTTCCCACGGCGGCCGCAAGCCGACCGGGCTGGACGCCATCGAATGGGCCAGAAAAGCCGTGTCGCTCGGCGCGGGCGAAATCGTGCTCAACAGCATTGATGCCGACGGCACCAAGGCCGGCTTTGACCTTGTCATCACCCGGCGCGTGAGCGAATCGGTAGGTGTGCCCGTGGTGGCCAGCGGCGGCGCGGGCAACCTTCAGCATATGGCCGAAGTCCTTGAGGCAGGCAAAGCCGACGCCGTGCTGGCCGCGAGCATTTTTCACTTCGGCGAATACACGGTGGGCGATGTGAAGCGGTATTTGGCCGAAAGAAAAATTCCGGTGCGGCTATGAATCGCGTCTTGAAGGTCAGCCTCTTATTGATCGGCGTCTTCCAGATTGTTTACGGGCTTTGGGTGAAGACATTCCAAATCCAATCGCCGCTCTCGGTTTGGGAGAACAATATCACGGCCCTTGCAGGAAGTGAAAATTCGGTGGGCTATTTTCGCGAAATCATCCTTCGATTGGAAGGCCAGTGGACGCCAATGATCCTGTCTGGTGTCGTGTTCTG
>CALJZV010000598.1 GCA_937983475.1 uncultured Verrucomicrobiales bacterium | reverse complement strand
GGGCGTTCAACAAGGCAATTCCTACAAGGCCCCCTATCGTTACGAGGAGACGACCTGGGCCGACGACATGGAATGGGGCGCGACGGAACTGTATCGCGCGACCGGCGACAAACAATATCTTGAAGACGCCAAGGAATTTGCCGTGATGGCGGCCAATGACACCTGGATGCCTCACGAGCAAACCAAGCACTACCAGTATTATCCCTTCATGAACATTGGCCACTACCGGCTCTATGACCTCGTGGACAGAAAGTTCAAGGAACGGCTGGCCGGTTATTACCGCGAAGGCATCGAGCACTGCCTTGCGCGCGGGCAGCGCAATCCATTCCGCATCGGCGTTCCTTTCATCTGGTGCTCCAACAATCTCACTACGGCCTTGGCCACCCAGTGCCTCCTGTACGAGCGGATGACCGGCGATCAACACTTCAGACAATTCGCCGCCCAGCAACGCGACTGGCTTTTGGGCACCAACCCATGGGGCTACACCATGTTCACAGAGATCGGCCAGCAATACCCGAAAGACACGCACCTGTTCTGCGTCAAGCTGATGAACACAACCGTCCGCGGCGGCCTGGTGGATGGCCCGGTTTACGAACGGATTTTCAAGAGCCTTAAAGGCGTGAGCATCACCGAACCGGATCCGCTGGCTGCCTTCCAGGACGAGCGGGCGGTTTACCACGACGACTTCAAGGATTATTCCACCAACGAGCCTACCATGGATGGAACCGCCTCGGCCATTTTGCTCTGGGCATTGATGCGTTAAGAAGAAAAGGGCTTTGTTCAGCACCCCAAACGAACCTGTGGCAAATTATGGCAGGAGGTAGCCATGAAATATCTTGTGATAGGCTCGGAAGGCCCCGGTTTTAATTCCCCTGAGGAGGCCGTTGATGTGCTGGAAAATGGAATTCTTCCCACATTCGAAATGCTCATGAAGTTTGAGAAAAATAAAACCATCCTGGCCGGAGGATTGCCAGTGGGCGAACGGACATTTGTTTTCATTGCCGAAGCATTGTCGAACGACGAACTGGACCTGATGTTGCGGCAATTGCCAGTCTGGGGCTCCATGAAATGGCAGGTAACCCCGATGCAAAGTTTTTCCGGACGCGCCGCTCAGGAACAGGAAATTTTGGAAGCGCTAAAGGTGCCCGCCTGACAAAAACTACTATTTGTCCTGGCCCACAATCCCCTTCTCCAGCCAGGCAAATTTTTTCTCGAGCAAACTCCGGGCAAACCGATAATTTACGCGGTCCTCATTGGTTTTGATTGAGCGGAATTTCTCCTCGATTCGAAGCCGCGCCGACCGGCAGAAGACGTCCGCCAGTTCGACAACGTCATGACGTTCAGGCTGGCTCTGTAGCATCGCTTGCGCGCGGCAACACGTGGCGCTGATGGCAAAAAGCTCCGTTCCAATGTCCACAAAGCGCCCCAGTAACACCTGCTGGCGCTCCAGCTTCGGGCCGAAACGCGCCATCGCGTGAAACAAGGTCCGGGCAAGGCGCCTGGAAGTGCGCGCGGCAAAACCAAGATGCTGTCCGAGTGTTTTATTTCCTCCAAAGCCGGTTCCAGCCATGCCCCCAAGCCACTGGCGCGGATACCAAGTGGCGTAAAACAGTCCTGCCCTGGCTGCGGCTCTGGCCCGAACTGGCATCGGCAACCGGGAATCCATGGCGGCGGCGGCAATTTTCAAGTGCGGATCCAGCGCCTCACGGGCGATAAACAAACGCATGATTTCACTCGATCCCTCGAAAATGGTGTTGATGCGGCTGTCGCGCATCAACCTCTCGATGGGAACTGCGTCTTCCCCTCGTGAGCGAAGGGACTCCGCCGTTTCATAACCTCTCCCGCCTCGGATCTGCATCGTGTCATTGACAATGTCCCAGGCCATTTCGGTGCCCCAAAGCTTGCACATCGCCGCCTCAAGTCGAATATCCGCGTGTTTATCGCGATCCACCAAACTGGCGGCGTAAAGCGTCATGGACTCCATCGCGAACGCGTTCGCCGCCATGCGCGCCAACTTATCGGCGATGGCTCCGTGTTTTCCAATGGCAGCACCCCATTGAACACGATTGGCGGCCCATTCGCGGGCAATTTGAAGGCATCGTTTGCTCAGGCCAACACAAGCCGCCGGAAGGGTCAGGCGCCCTGTGTTGAGCGTCGTCAATGCCACTTTGAGACCCTTGCCTTCGGCATGAAGAATATTCTCCGCCGGAACGCGCACATTGGTAAAGCGCATCACGCCGTTATAGAGCGCGCGCAGCCCCATGAAATAACACCGCGTCGCCACCTCCACTCCCGGCCAGTCGGTTTCCACGATAAACGCGGTGATTTGGTCCCGCATCCGGCCATTGACCATCTTTGGAGGCGTTTTCGCCATGACGACGATCACCCCGGCCTTGGTGCCGTTGGTGCACCACAGTTTTTCTCCATTGAGATTGAAATATTTTCCGTCACTGGACGGCTCGGCATGGGTTTGCATTTTTGCGGGATCAGAACCGACTCCGGATTCGGTCAGGTCAAAAGCCGATATTTCACCCCGGGCAACTCTCGGCAGATATTTGCGCTTCTGCTCCTCAGTGCCGAAGAGAATCAACGGCTGTGGCACACCGATGGATTGATGGGCCGAAAGCAACGCAGTCGTGTTGCCGCAGTAACTTCCCAGCAACATCGCCGCGCGGCAGTAGTTGGTCTGCGATAATCCCAGGCCGCCGTAGTCCGGGGAAATCTTGATTCCAAATGCGCCAAGTTCCGCGAGGCCGGAAATCACTTCATCCGGAATTTCCCCCGTCCGGTCAATCTCATCGGGATCCACATGTTTCCGTAAAAAATCCTCCAAATTTCTCAAGAAGGCATCGCCCTGATCGCGATCCTCAGCGCGTTGCCCAGGAAACGGGTGAAGCGCGCAAAGGTCGAATTGTCCCATGAACAATCCTCCAGCAAAGCTCCCACGGCCAACCTCCCGGGCCGATTCGGTCAATTCCAAGGCCGCCCTTTGGCCCTCGGACATTTTTGAGGTGTCAATGCTGACCTCATCAAGCTCCTTCAGTTCTTTATTTTCCTTCAAGTCAGCGCTCATTTATCTCCACCTTTCCTTGAATAAAATGTGCCGCCACGGTTCGCCATGTCCTTGAGCATCTCACACGGTTTGAAATGCCCGCCCTCGATTGAGGCCAACCGGAGCATCTCCTCCACCATCACCCGCACACCAATGGCATCGGCATGACGCAGCAACCCGCCCCGGAATGGCGCAAAGCCCGTGCCCATGATCATGGCAAAATCCACATCCTCCGGTGCCGTCACCAATTCCTCTTCCAGGCACCGTGCGGCCTCGTTGACCATCAAAAGCACCATTTGGTTTTGCAACCGTTCCTCGGTCAAATCGCGAGCAGCGGCGATGGTTTGAAATAATTTCACGGCAGAGTTCACCTCGGGATTCCTCGCATCATAGCAATAAAACCCGCGCCGCCCCTTTCGTCCGACCAACCCAGCCTCCAACATTTTGTCGAGAACGCCGGGAAGCCGAATCCTGCCTGGAAAGGCCTCTTCCAGCGTTTTGGCCACATGAAGCGACACATCGGCGCCGACTTCATCTATCAAGCGCAGCGGGCCCATCGGCATCCCAAAGTCGAGCATCGACTGGTCAATGCTTTCGACCGAGGCGCCGTTTTCAAACAACCGCACGGCTTCGATCAAATACGGCATTAAAATCCGGTTAACCAAAAAGCCGGGGCTGTCCTTCACCACCACGGGAAGTTTTCCAATTTGCCGGATGAATTTCAAAGTTCGAAGAACCGTTTCGGCCGAGGTTTGTTTTCCGGTCACCACCTCAACCAGTTGCATGCGGTGAACAGGATTGAAAAAGTGAATGCCAACGACCTTTTCCGGTTTCGAGGTGACACTCGCAAGTTCAGACACGGACAGCGCGGAGGTGTTGGTGGCGAGGATCGTGTTGTCGCCCGACATTTGGTCGAGTTTGCGGAAAATGTCCTGCTTGAGTTTCATTTTTTCCACAGCGGCCTCAATGACCAGGTCCACTCCGGCCAGCGGCACATCGGTGGCCGTTGGATAAATGCGATCCATCCCTGCGCGCGCCTCGATCTTTGTGAAAATCCTGCGCCGGACTCCCTCCCCGTATAATTTGCCGATGGATTCCATTCCCTTGCGCACGAAATCGGGTTGGATGTCCTTCAGTATAACTGGGAGTCCTCGCGCGCTGACCCACTGGGCAATTCCGGCTCCCATCACACCGGCGCCAATCACGGCGCAACGCCGAACAGGCGTGTCCAGGTTCGCGCTGCTGCGGTTGATTTTGCCCAGCGTGACGCCACTGAGTTTTTTGGCGCGTTCCTGAAGGAAAAAGACCTGAACCAGATTCCGGCAAACCTGGGTTTTGGCCAGTTCGCAGACCGAGGCAGCCTCCAGCGCCAACGATTTATCGAGTGAGTGGGAGACTCCACGGCTCACCACTTCCAGCGCTTTGTAAGGCGCAGGATAGTGCCCGCGCGTGACCCGCCATAGTTTGGAGCGGACATAAGCGGCAGTCAGGCGGGCAACCAATGTGGAGTTGGTTATGGATAAATGAATGGGCATGGCGCGCCGCCGCAAACCCAAGCCTTTTTGCAACAAGCGGCGGCGCGCAAAATCCAACAGTGCTTCTCTGGGGAGCACTTCATCCACCATTCCAAGCTTCCGAGCCTTGGGCGCGGCAAGAGTCTTTCCGGTAAGTATGACGTCCAAGGCGCGCGGAACACCAATCAACCGTGGCAACCGTGAAGATCCTCCCCAGGCGGGAAGAATACCCAACTGCGTTTCCGGCAGCCCGATTTTCGTGACCCGATCCCCAGAGGCGACTCGGCAGTCACAGGCCAGACAGAGCTCGTAACCGCCCCCCAGGCATGCGCCGTGAATTGCCGCCGCCGTGGGCACGGGTAAGTTGGCGATTCGGGAGAAGGTGTTCTGCCCGATTTCAATAAACTGGAGAAGTTGCGCCGAATCCTCTCCAGCCAGGTTCGACAGCGCGTGCAAATCCGCACCAGCGATGAATACCGATTCCTTGGCGCTGGTGAATATCACGCCTTTTATTTGGCTGTGAGTCTCGACGTAATCGAGATGCGCATTCAGTTCGGAAAAAGTTGCCTCGTCAAAAATGTTGGCGGAGGAACCCGGCCGGTCGAATGTCATAACGCAGATGCCCTCACCGTCCACGTGACGCCGTATATTTTCCATCGAGACAAGGGCGGGTGCCCGGCCTCCGTTCTCCCCGGAACCGCCGGATTCCTTTGTGGGTTGAGTGGCCCGGGTTGGGTTCTCACAGGTTTCAATGTTCGCCGTTCTCATAGCGCCTCCAACCAGATGGCAGCGCCCTGCCCCCCCCCGACGCAGAGAGAAACCAGGGCACGCCGCAAATTCCGCCGCTTCAATTCCTTTAAACTTGAGAGAATCAAGCGCGCGCCCGTCGCGCCGACCGGATGGCCCAACGCAATGGCGCCGCCGTTGACATTCAGTTTTTCGGATGAAATTTTCCCTAACGGCTCGTTTCTTCCCAAATGTTGCCGCGCAAACTCCTCGGATCTGGCTGCCTTGATGACCGCCAGAGTTTGTGCGGCAAACGCCTCGTTAATTTCGATCAAATCAGCGTCGCGGATGGATAGGCCGGTTTGCGCTTCAGCTTTGGCAATCGCAAACACAGGACCCAGGCCCATCCGCGACGGATCACAGCCGGCATAAGCATGACCAGCCAAAAATCCAATTGGCTTGAAGTTGAATTCCGCCGCAATCTCCTCGCTCATCACCAGGAGCGCCACCGCACCATCGGTGATCTGCGAGGCATTTCCGGCCGTCACCGTGCCGGTTTTCCGGTCAAAGACCGGTTTTAATTTCCTCAAAGCATCCAGAGTTTGATTTTCCCGGGGGCCATTGTCCTGAAGAATCGCACTGGCTTTCTCCATGAGATAAACCGGGCATATTTCCTCGGCAAGCCTGCCCTGCGCAGCTACGGCTCGTTGATGAGATTCCAACGCAAACGCATCCTGCGTTTCGCGGGATATTTCCCATTCTCGGGCCAGAATTTCCGCGGTTTCTCCCATGTTCAAACCGCACACAGGGTCTGTCAGCCCCAGCTTGAGCCAGATGCGTGGCGAAAAGTCCG
>CALJZV010000597.1 GCA_937983475.1 uncultured Verrucomicrobiales bacterium | reverse complement strand
GTGCGGGGCATCGTCGGGCAGCCGCTTGGCCAGCACGGAACTGGCGGCAATCCACCCCGCGCCGCGTCCCATGACCTCGATGATGCAGCAGGCGCCGTCGTCGGTGGCCATGCTGCCGACGTCATCGGCGATTTCCATCACCGTGGTGGCGTTGTATTTGGCCACGGATCCAAAGCCCGGGCAGTGGTCAGTGTGCGGCAGATCATTATCAATTGTCTTGGGAACGCCCATGACGCGCATGGCGTAGCCGCGCTGGATGGCCTGCTCGTGAATCTTGTGCGCGGTGTCCTGGGAATCATTGCCGCCGATGTAGAAGAAGTAGCGGATGTTGTGCGCCTCAAAGACTTGGAACAGCCGGTCCATGTCCTGCGCGGCGCGCTCGGGTTTCTTCTTGAAGTCAATCTTGTACCGGCAGGTGCCCAACGCGGCGGCCGGCGAGTATTTCAACGCCTCGATGGTCCGGGCTTTTTCCTCGTTCAAATCAATCAGTTGCTCATTGAGAATGCCGAGGATGCCGTTCAACCCGCCGTAAATTTCCTCAATGCATTCGTGGCGGCCGGCTTCCTGGACCACGCCCGCAACGCTGGCGTTGATGACCGCAGTGGGGCCGCCGGACTGCGCGACCAGTAAGTTTCCGACTAATGGTTCCATAGATTGGCCGCAAACCTTGCCAACCGAGGCAGGGACTGTCAAAGCGAATTCCGGCTAAATCAAGAAGACGGGCGCGATTGGAAGCGGGTGAATATTTTTCTCCTGAAATGAGTTGGCTCAGCCAAACTTCGCAACTGGCGCGGTCTCCTCTCCCGGCCGTTGGCCACCCTCTCCTCCATTGGAGGAGAGGGCCGGGGAGAGGCGGCGCTCGATTTATGAAACCCGGCACGCGTCAGATCACCCAGAAATAGTCATACCCCAGGAAGACGGGCGCCAAATTTGAATCAATCGCGGAAATTCTTGAAGCTCAGGGCTACGGGAAAATCATGCCCGCGCACGGCGGCGATGACCGATTGCAGGTCGTCGCGGCTCTTGCCGGTGACGCGCACCTGCTGGTCCTGAATCTGGGTGGTGACCTTGAGTTTGGTGTCGCGGATGAACTGGGTGAGTTGCTTGGCGGCGACGGCCTCGATGCCTTGCTTGATCTTGATCACCTGCCGGGTGTGGCCCAGCGGCGACACCTCGGGCTCGCCATGATCCACGCTTTTGGGGTCCACGCCGCGCTTGGCCAGCTTGGTGACGACAATGTCCACCAGGGTCTGCATTTTGAACTGGTCCTCGGCGGAGAGCTTGATCTCGTTTTTCTCCAGGGTGATTTCGGCCTTGCTCCCCTTGAAATCGAAGCGCGTGGCCAGCTCCTTCTTGGCCTGGTTGACCGCGTTTTCAATTTCCATGGAGTTGACTTCTGAAACGATGTCGAAAGACGGCATGGCGCGGAAATTAGTCGAGTGTTCAGGAAATGAAAGGAAAATGCCGGGGACAAGGCGCGTTATTCGCCCTCGGGAATCTGAAGCAGTTCCTGGGCGGTCCAGGACGCGGAACGGTCGGCGGTGGCGTCGCGAATCTTTTTCACGTCATCCGGGCTAACAGGGCCAGCTTTGTTGCCCCACTCGTTGCGGACATAGGTCAGCACTGCGGCAATGTCCTCGTCGCTGAGCACGTCACGCCATGGCACCATGGCGTTGTTGTATTGCTCGCCTTTGACTTCCATCGGGCCTGCGGCACCATGCAACACAATCCGGATTGCCCTCCCTGCCTTGGGCGTCAGTACCCATTCGGACCCTGCCAATGGAGGGAACATGCCTGCCATGCCCAAACCGCTGGTTTGATGGCAAGGGGAGCAACTCAACGCGTAAACCTTTTTGCCCTTTTCAAAAACTTCGTCCCCCTCGGACTTGGGCTGCACGGCTTTCACCGCCGCATAGGAGTCGTAGGGAGGGTACACTTGGGGATTGAATCCGCCGGCGTGCTTGTCCAAATAAAGCATTCCCCAATAGAGCAGAATGGCCAGCGCTGCGAACAGGGTCACCGGAGCCGCCACCAATGCGGCCTTGGGCTCGGTCTCGCTGCGCTGGGGCGCAGGGGATTTTGGAGAATTGGCGGCGTTCATTTGACTGATGGCTGGGTTTCGGCCGCGGGTGCTTTCTCCTGCGGCTCACCCGGATCCGCCTCGGCGGGTTTTTCCTGCTGAGGCATCGGCGCTTCAAACAAGGCGGTGTCGTATTTCAGGCTGAGCAAATAGGCCACCAGCGCCCTGGCGTCCTCAGTGGGCACGATTTCATGGCCGGACTCAGGTCCGAACCCTTCAGGAAATTGAAGCGCCTCGGGAGACTTCGCCCCGCGAACCGGGCGTTTTTCAAACAGGAACCCGTAGCGCGGCATCGGCGAGCCTTTCACCGTGGTGCGCGGGTTGTAGAGGTGAATCAAATGCCAGTTGGCATCGGGCAGGCGCGCGCCGACGTTCGCCAGGTCCGGCCCCACCCGCTGAGAACCCCATTGAACGGGCTGGTCGCGCAAATAATCCTGGGCCACCGTGTAGCGGGCACCCCAGCGCGGCACATCCTGGTCGCGGACCTGCTGCGAGTGGCACGAGGCGCATCCCAGCGAGCGATAGACCGCCGCGCCCTGTTGGGCCAGTCCGGCGCGCGGCGTCGGATACAACGTGTCTTCGGCCACTGTCTTGACCAGGCCCTGGCGGCCCAGTTGCAACTGCGGAACCAGAATGAACCCACTCCAGGAACAGGCGAAGGTCAGCAGCACTCCGAGGAAAATGATCGGGCCAAAATTCATGAGCGCACCTCCTTGGATTTGCAGCAGTTGGCGCACGCCTGCTTGAAGAGGTAGGCCACGTTGCCGAGCAAGGCCAGGCTGCCGAGCAGCCACAGTGTCATTCCCAGCGTGCTCAAGCCGACGAAGGGAATGGTCTTTTTGACCGACTGGATAAAGGCCGCATCGGGATTATTGAACGCCCTGCCTTGAAGCACGCCACCGATGATCAGCGCCGCGACGCTGAGGATCAGTCCCAAGGCCGA
>CALJZV010000596.1 GCA_937983475.1 uncultured Verrucomicrobiales bacterium | reverse complement strand
AGCCAGACATCAAGCAGTCCTTTTCCAGCGGGCAATTTAAAGACGGCCTGGTTTTCATTGGCCTTGACCGGCTGCGCAAAAATCTGGCCCTGCCACGCCACTTTCAACTGACCTGATTGCGCGTGCGTCCCGCGATGAACCACAATCTCAAAACGGCCAGGCCGATCAATCCGCGTCTGCCAGCCCAAGGGGCGATCTCCAGACCAAACCGCATCCTGCCAGACACACAGGCGCATGGGATTTTCCTGCCGGGCGCCCACATACGTGACGCCGGGCTCAAAACCGCGAGCGCGTTTCATTTGACTGAACCACGCCTCATATTTCCCTCGAAGTTCGGCCAATAGTTCCGGGCGAGTTGAAGCCAGGTTGTTTTTCTCCGCTCGATCCGTCTCCAGGTCGTACAGCTCCAACACCGGCTGCGTGTCGGAGGTTTTGAAATCCGCCTGGTTGAACGTCCCGGGATAACCGACCAGCTTGTGCCGCTGCATCACGACCGCGCAGTTCTGATACCGCTGCGGCGCCATGCCCCGATGCACCTGGAAAAACAACGCGCGCTCGGGCCACGATTCGGGTTTCATTTTACCGGAAAGCAAGGGAACCAGACTCACGCCATCGAGTTGCAACCCAGCGGACTTCCTGGCCCCGGTCACATCGAGGAAGGTGGGGAACCAGTCCATGTCGGCGGCAATGCGGTCCACAGTACGGTTGCCTTTCCACCGGGCGGGCCATTGAACAAAGCACGGCACGCGGATGCCACCCTCATAAGTGCTGGTCTTGCGACCACGCAGCCCGCCATTGTAACGGTCCTGCTGCGGGCCGTTGTCGGTCATGAAAATGACTAGTGTATTGTCGCGCAGTTTAAGTTCATCCAACTTGGCCAGCAGACGCCCGAAATTGTCGTCAATGTTCTCCACCATCCCGTAAATTTTCGCGGTGGTGTCGTCCAAACCCATTGCCTTGTAGGGCGCGACGTAATCGTCGCTCACCTGCAAGGGCGTGTGCGGCGTATTCATCGGCAGGTAAATGAAAAAGGGCCGCTTGCGGTTCTGCTCCATGAATTCGAAGGCCGCGTCGAAAAAGATGTCCGCGCAATAGCCTTTGGGCTGAACCTGCTTTCCATTCTGCCAGAGGATGGGATCAAAATAGCTGTTGGGCAGATCCGGAGGCTGCTCGATGCCGCCGGAGTGGTGCATCAGCACCTCGCCGAAGCCCTGATCCTGCGGGCGCATCGGGTAGTTGCCGCCCAGATGCCATTTGCCGAAGAGGCCGGTGCGATAACCGTTCTTCGACAGCACCTCCGCAATGGTGACTTCATCGCCGTGCATGTTTGCGGCGCCACGATTGGTGTGCAGCACGCCAGTGCGGTAATAATACCGCCCGGTCATCAACGCCGCGCGCGTCGGGGCGCAAACCGGGCTGACATAAAACCGCGTCAGTTGGATCCCTTCACGAGCGAAGCGGTCCAGGTTTGGCGTGCGAATCTTGTCGTTGCCGTGAATGCCCACGTCGCCGTAGCCCTGGTCGTCTGTTATGACCACCACGATGTTGGGGCGATCGGCATTGCTGGAAGGCACGGCGACCGCGCAGGCGGCAAACATCAACAGGGTTTTAATTATTCTAAACATGGCAGAGCCTTTCATTTTTAAACCTTATTCGCCGGCTACGGCCCCTGGTGCTTCACCCACGAATCCCAGGAGTGATTTCGCGGTCCAACGTAACGATAGGTATCGAAAACCGCTGCATTGCCCAGCAGACGCGGGTCGCCCTCCTCGCGAAGGGCCATTTCCATCTCCTGGCGCAACTCCTTTTTTACGGACTCGAATTCCGGTACGGCCGCAAGATTCTTCACGCAATCCACATCCGACTTCACTGAATAAAGCTCCTCAGCCGGGCGCTTGCCGAAATTCAGCCGGTAAAAGTCATCAAAATTGCGCAGCAAAAACTCCTTGGTCGGACCGCCGTCGCAGTTGCGGTAGCCGGTCTCCGGGTTGCCGACGGGCCACCGCTCCGGCTCAAAGTTGCGGATGTATAAAAACTCCGGTGTGCGAATGGCGCGAACCGGATAGCCCCAGTCGTTGGGCCGGCCCAAATCGTGGCGCTCCTTGGCGATGAGCATCCGGTTGCGCGAGGCGTCCACCCAGCCGGATTGGTTTGATCTCAAGATTCCCAGCAGGCTCTTTCCGGTGAAACTGGCGTTCGGGTTCAGCCCGGCAAGTTCCAGAAACGTCGGAGCAAAATCGCGCACGTTGACAAAGTCCTCGAGAACGCGCCCGCCCTTCATGCCGCTTCCCCAGCGCATGGCCAGCGGCAAATGATACCCGTGCTCGTAAATCTGCCCTTTGACGCGCGGAAACGGCATCCCATGATCGGAGGTGACGACGATGAGCGTGTTGTCCAGCTCGCCGATGGCCTCCAGTTTTTTGAGCATCCGCCCAAGGTGCGTGTCGAACCACTCCACCTCCAGCGCGTAGTCCAGCATGTCTTTCCGGATGATTGGCGAGTCGGGATAATACGCGGGCAATTGGACGTCCCGCGGATTTTTTCCCGCGCGCACGCCGGAGCCTTCCTCGTAGCCCCGGTGGGGTTCCGAAGCGCCGTACCAGAAGCAAAACGGCTGGCCGGGTGCGCGTTTGGATAAAAATTCCTCGAAGTTGCCCGCGTAATCATTGTTGGAAATGCCCTCGTAAGGAGGATCCAGTTTCATTTTGCCGTAAGATGGCCCTGCGGGATTGCGCTTGAAGCCGCCTGCGCTGAAATCGCCCGGGCCCCAGCCTTTGCCGGTCAACCCCACGTGATACCCCGCAGCCTCCAGCAGGTCGGGATACACCGGAAATTTCGAGGGAAATATCCCGTTATGATTGATGGCCTCCTCCAATTGCCACGAATTGCGGCCGGCGAGAATGCTCGCGCGGCAGGGGCTGCACTTGGGATTGGATGTAAACGCGTTGTTGAAAAGCACGCCCTCGCGGGCAACTCGGTCAAAATTCGGCGTTTTCACCCATTTAACGCCATAGGCGCCCGCATGAGGCCAGCCCCAGTCATCGGCGATGCAAAACAGAATGTTGGGGCGTTTTTCCTCCGCATTCAGGAAACCAATCAGGCAGGCAAAAACCATTGCAGCCACAATCCGATCAAGGGTTCTCATGGGCGACGACGGTAGCCAAGTCGCGCAAACAGGGAAATTTATTTTTGAACAGCGATTTGAATGGTGGAAACTGCTTGGTTCTTTTGCTTTGCCGCGCTAACACAGTTGCACTCAAATGAAAACGCTGTTTCAGAAACTCCCTGGCTTGCTCTGCCTCTGGCTTCTTATTTTCTTCGCAGTTCCAGTGGAAGGCCGGGACAAGCCCAAGTGGAATGTGCTTTTCCTCATTTCTGACGACCTCAACAACGA
>CALJZV010000595.1 GCA_937983475.1 uncultured Verrucomicrobiales bacterium | reverse complement strand
GAACATGAACTTTCGTCTTATATCCTCGGGACGCCGCGCCTTCAGCCGACTGGATATGCTGCTTGCCATTGTAACAGTCGTGATTCTGGTGGTGGGCGTTCTGCCGCAATTTGCACGGAAAGGGAGAGGGACTTCCAAGCAAATACGATGTGTCAGCAACCTCAAACAAATTTCCCTCGGCTTCAGGTTATACGCTGGTGACCACAACGACGCGTATCCCGCGTTCAACGAAACCAACGCCGCGTGGCAGTATTTTCAGGCCGCAGGCCATGAAATGGGGTCTCCCTACATCCTGCGCTGTCCGGTGGACGCCCAGCGGGATTTAAAGAGCAAGCCCGCGCGGGACTTCGAAGACCCGCCGCAAGCCAACAGCTTTGCCCATCCGGCGTTTCGCAACGCGGCCCTGAGTTATTTTTACGGCGCGGACGCCGACCGCAACGATCCAGAGATGCTGCTGGCCGGCGACCGGAACATCACGACCGACGGGAAGATGCGGTCCGGCCTGCTGACGCTCACGGCCAATTCCCCCGCGATGTGGACAAAGGACCTCCACAAAAACAAGGGCACCGTCGCCCTGGCCGACGGCAGCGTGCAACAGGTCGCCATTCCGGGGCTTCAAGAACAGTTGAAAAAGCCGACCAACGGGGTCCAACGGCTGGTGCTTCCCTGATGTTTCCTTGATTCTCTCAGGGTTTATACGGGGCATCCCTCTCGAAAAGTGAAGGGTTGCCCCATTTTCACTCTTGCAGGCAAAACGCTATTGAGAGACGTTGGCCATGGAAATATTTTCCCCACTTTTTCAATTCGCAGTTATGGCAAAAAAGAAGTCAGCCAAGAGAGAAAAGAAACCCGGAAAGCCCGGGAAGAAGGTTGAAGAGCGCCCCGCTTCGAAGAAAACAAACGAGCAGGACGCGCCAGCAGCCCGCGGGGATGAGAAGCGTCCGTTGCCCGATGGACTTGAGCAGGCGCGCGAGGGGTTGGAGCACGCGCGCGAAGGGGTCAAGCAGTCGCGTGAGATCGTGAAGAACGCCGTCGAGGGCGCCAAGCAGGCGATGAAGGAATCGGAGGAAACCCTCAAAGCCTCCCGGCAAGGGCCCAAAAAAATACGGACTCCCCAGCACCGCGACGAACCGCATCCGGAGTCCCCAGAAGAAGATTCCGAGCCAAAGGAAACGAGGGATGCGGTCCCTTCCAACGGGGCTGCGGAACCGCAGGAGGCGAAAGCTGAGGGCGAGAAGAAGAAAAAGAAGCTGGTGATTGTCGGTTTGGGAGCCTCTGCGGGCGGCCTGGACGCGTTCAGCCGGTTTTTTGGCAGAATGCCCGAGGACAGCGGGCTGGCCTTTGTGGTGGTGCAGCATCTGGACCCGCGCCATGAGACGCTGCTGCCGGAATTGATTTCCCATTACACGGCCATGCCGGTGCAGCAGGCGACCAATAATTTGAAAATCGAGCCGGACCATGTGTACATCATTCCGCCCAACGCCAAGATGACCTTGCAGGAGGGCATCCTCCGCATCAGCGAGCCCAAGCAGCCACGGGGACAGCGATTGCCGATCGACGACTTTTTCATCTCGCTGGCCAAGGAGCAGGGGCACCGCGCCATTGGCATTATTTTCTCAGGGTCCGCGTTCGACGGCACCATTGGGATCAAGGCCATCAAGGAGGAGGAGGGGCTGGCCATCGCGCAGGATCCCGAGTCGGCCCATTACGACAGCATGCCGCGCAGCGCCATTGCCACGGGCCTGGTGGATTACGTGCTGCCGCCGGAGAAAATGTCGGGAAAACTTTTGGAGTATGTCCGGGAAGGGTTTCGGGTTCACAAGCTGGCTGAAATCCACAAGGCGCCGAACGATTTGGTTCCCGGCAGCCGTTTGAGGATGACCGAAGGCCAGTTGCAAACCATCTGCGGCCTGCTGTCCAACAAAACAGGGCATAATTTTCATACGCACAAGCGCGGGACGGTCATTCGCCGCACTGAAAAGCGCGTCACCTCCGGGCCGGCCAAGAGCATCGAGGAATACATTCGGCTGCTCGAATCCGATCCGGAGGAGGTCACACGGCTGTTCAACGATCTGTTCATCCATGTGACGCGGTTTTTCCGCGATCCGGGCGCCTTCGAGTACCTCGCCTACAATGTGATTCCCCAGATCATGGAAAAGCGGTCGTCCAAGGACACGGTGCGCATCTGGGTGCCGGGGTGCGCCTCGGGCGAGGAGGCCTATTCCATTGCGATCCTGTTTGCCGAGCATGCCGCCAAGATGGACGAGCCGCCGCCGATCCAGGTGTATGCCACCGACATTGACCGGGAATCGCTGGAGTTTGGCCGGCGCGGCGAATATTCGGCCAAGGCCGTCACGGGTATGGATGCCAAGCGGCAGAAGCGCTATTTCACCAAGAAGGACTCCATTTACATCATCTCCAAGCAAATCCGGCAGATGTGCATTTTCTCCCAGCACGACGTGACCAAGGACCCGCCGTTTGCCAAGCTCGATCTGGTCTCCTGCCGCAACCTCATCATTTACATGGAGCCGGAACTGCAAAAGAAATTGCAAACCCTGTTCCATTACTCGCTGCGCCCGGGCGGATTTCTTTTCCTTGGGTCGGCGGAAAATATCGAGGCGCACTCCGAGCACTTTGAGTCGGTTCACAACAAGTACCGGATTTACCGCCGGCGGGACGTGCCCACCCGTCCCGGGGCGGCGTTGCGCATGGAGCCAAGGGCCTTTCCGTTGCTGCGGGAGGGGCCGGTGCATCGCCCGGCCGCCCACAAGGGGCCCAAGCTGGGCGACGTGCATGAGCGGCTGGTGCTGGATAATTTTGCGCCCGCCTGCATCACCATCAACGAGCGGTTTCAAATCCTCTTCTCCTCCGGCCCCACAGGGCGGTTCTTCGACCTGTCCGGCTCGCCGACCAACGACCTGTTGAGCCTGGCCCGGCGCAATTTGCGGCAGGCGCTGCGCGCGGCGGTGTACCAGGTGAAGAAAAACGGGCAGGAAGTGCTCCACCACAACCTTCAGGTGGACACCAGCGGCGGCGCGCGGCAGGTCCATCTCAAGGTTCGCCCCCTGGAGGAACTGCCCTTTTCAGCGCGGGACGACCACCAGTTTTTCATGGTGGTGCTTCAGGAACTGCCCGTGCCGCCGGCCACCAAGGAGAGCGCGAAGGCGTCGCGCAGGACCGATGTCGCCCTCAAGCGGCAATTGGAGGAGGAACTCAAGACCACGCGCCTGGAACTCCAATCAGCCATCGAGGAGCTGGAGTCCTCCAATGAGGAATTGAGCGCCTCCAACGAGGAGTTCGTGGCCATGAACGAGGAACTGCAATCCTCCAACGAGGAATTGCAGACCTCCCAGGAGGAGCTTCAGTCGGTCAACGAGGAGCTCCACACCGTCAACGACGAGCTCAAGCAGAAGGTTGAGGAGCTGGACCGCACCAACAGCGACCTGGAAAACCTCCTCCAGAGCACGCAGATCGCCACCATTTTCCTGGACGACCAGTTGCGCATCCGCAAATTCACCGCCCAGGTCACCGAACTGTTCCGCCTGATAGACGCCGACGTGGGGCGGCCCATCCTGGACATTGCCCCGCGCTTCAGCGAGCCGTCGCTGGTGGACGAAATCCGCGAGGTGCTCAAGACCGAACAGGTGGTGGAGCGCCAGGTGCAACTGGCGCAGACGCAGGCCTGGTACCATGTGCGGGTCCTGCCGTATTGGACGGGCGAGGGGAATGTCGGCGGCGTGGTGCTGACGTTTTCGGACGTCACTGAACTGAGCACCGCGCGCGACCTGGCCGAACTGCGGGCCGGGCAGCAGGAAGCCGTTGCGTCCCTCGGCAACCTGGCATTGCGCGAGACGTCGCTTCACAGCTTTTTTGACCGCACGGTGCGGTTGCTGCGCGACACGATCAGGGTGGACCAGGTCAAGCTGGACCAAGTGCAATCCGGTGACGAGAGGCTGTTGGTGGTGGCCGGCGTGGGCTGGAATGAGGGAGTGGTGGGCTCGGCCCGGATTCCTTCGGGCAAGGAATCCCTGGCCGGCTTCACGCTGCTGGCCGGCGAGCCGGTGATTGTAAAGGATTTTAAAACCGAGCAGCGCTTTTCGATTCCCAAGCTGTTGACGGACCATCAGGTCGCCAGTGGCGTGAGCGTGCTGATTCCTGATTCCTCGGGCCCCTGGGGTGTGCTGGCCTGTTTTTCCAGGACCCCGCGGGAGTTCCAGCCCCACGAGGTCAATTTCCTTCAAACCGTCGCCAACACCCTGGCCTCGGCCATCCAGCGGCATGACACTCTCTCGGAACTGACCCGCAACCAGGAGCGCCTCCAGGTCGCGTTGGCCGCGGCCAACATGGGCACCTGGCGCTGGGACCTGCACAGCGACATTGAAACCCGCGATTCGAGCCTGAACCGGATGCTGGGCTTCAAACGCGCCGAGAGCACCCAGCCGATCAATGATTTCGTGGCCCGAATCCATTCCGAGGACCGCGAACGGGTGCAGGAATTGCGCCGCAAGGCCATCGAGGAACAGGAGTTTTACGAGGCGGAGTTCCGCTGGATGACGCGGGAAGGCGAAGTGCGGTGGATTCGCGACCAGGGGCGCGTCATTTGCGGCGACGATGGCAAGCCCGCCTACATGACCGGCGCGATGGTGGACATCACCGACCGCAAGCGCATCGAGGAGTCTCGCAAGCGCCTGGCCTCCATCGTCGAGTCCTCCCAGGACGCCATCATTGGCAAGACCCTCGATGGCGTCATCATCAGTTGGAACAAGGGGGCCGAAACCCTGTACGGCTACACCAAGGAGGAGGCCATCGGCCAGTCCATCGAAATCATCATCCCCGAGAATCGGCGGGGCGAAATGTTTCCTGTCTATGACAAGCTCAAGAAAGGGGAGACGGTCGAGCCGTTCGAGACCGTGCGGCGGCACAAGGACGGCCATCTGCGCAACATCTCCCTGAGCGTCTCGGCCATGCGCGATGCGGCAGGGAAGCTGTTCGCCATCTCCGCCATCGGGCGCGACATCACGCGCCGCAAGCAGATGGAGGGCGAGTTGCGCGAAAGCGAGGGGCGGTTCCGCCTCCTGGCGGACAACGCCCCGGTGCTGATCTGGATGGCGGATCCGGATAAACAGGCGACGTACTTCAACAAAGCGTGGAGTGATTTCACCGGGCGCCTGTTAAAGAAGGATCTGGGGCATGGCTGGATTGAAAATGTCCATCCCGACGATCTGCCGCTCGACGTGTGCGAACAAGCCTGGAAACAACACGACCCCTTCCAGTTTGAAATGCGCCTCCGCCGGGCCGACGGCGAATACCGCTGGGTCATTGACGCCGGGGTGCCGCGATTTTCTCCGCAGGGAGAGTTTTTGGGCTACATCGGCAGTTGCCTGGACATCACCGACTGGAAAAATGCCGAGGAAGCGCTGCGCCGCGAGGCCTCGCTCAAGGCGAGCATCGAGAAATTCGAGGAACTGGCCGACGCCATGCCCCAGATGGTCTGGACCGCCACCGCCGAGGGGCAGTTTGATTATTTCAACCGGCGCATTCAGGATTTCAGCGAAGGTCTGGACACTGGCGAGTTTTCCCGGAACTGGGCTCAACTCATCCACCCCGAGGACCGGTTCCTGTTCCAGAAGTTCTGGGATGAGGCGTTGAAAACAGGCGAGGGATTC
>CALJZV010000594.1 GCA_937983475.1 uncultured Verrucomicrobiales bacterium | reverse complement strand
CGTTGCCGCTGCCGCCGCCCAACCCCGCCGCCATGGGTATATTTTTCTGCAAGTGAATCCGCACGCCCGACTGGATGCCGGCCGCGTTGAGGAAGGCCTCGGCAGCGCGATACACCAGGTTTTTAGAGTTGGTCGGCAGCGCGGGATGACTACAGGACAGTTCAATGCGCCTGTCCAGTTTTTCAAAGGTAAGCTCATCGTGCAACGGCACCGGTTGCATCACCGTTTCCAGCGCATGAAAGCCATCCGAGCGCTTGCCCAGGATGTTCAGCAGGAGGTTGACCTTGCAGGGTGATTTTTTTTCCAGTCGCATGAAACAAAACGCGCCAACAGTTCACGTTGGCGCGCGCAAAAGAAATAAAGTAGGCGTCAACCGGCCATCAGTTGTCGAAAACCCGAAACCGACTGCCGGGAATGAACGGCGCGACATCGCCGCCGCTGAAGCCCAGGTTGGCATCGGTCGCAAAGGTCTGGTCGGCAATCAGGCCGGGCTTATAGCTGGCGGGATACACGGGATTTTCAGGCGTAATGATCGGGCTGTAGTCCTTGCCGGGGCCGTTGGGAATCGGAAAGGTGACCACTTCATAGACGCCCACAAAAGTGCGGGCGAGGCTGCGGTTGAGGCCGTGCACAAAACCAGTGGTATAGGCGACATCCGGCCCTCTGAAAAGAGCCGTTTGCTCCAAGGAACGGCGCATTTCGCCGCCGCGAACCAATTCGGTCATGTTATTGATGCCCCGGCCAAATTTCCGCTCTGGGCCATGCATTCCGGGACCGGTGCAACCGACGAGGACCAACGCTGCCATGGCGGCAAACGACGCTGAAAGTATCTTTCGCATAAATAAAAACTTGGGGTTGCAGCTTAATTGGAAAGCCGACCTTGTAAAGTGCCTTTTCGTTGACGGCTTTTATTCTTTCGTTTCTTCACCAAGGCCAGCGAACCAAACCAATCTACCGGGGAATTTCGGTTCGTCCAGAGCCGCTCTCTGCCCGCGAGAGCAACTGGACCAACCCGGACCGGAGTCATTCGCCAAAAACGGCGCGGACTTTGGTTTTCAAATCCTCCAATTTAAAGGGCTTTTGCAGAAATCCCGCAAGGCCCCTGCCCGCAAAATGATGGGTGGCCTCCTGCTCATTATAACCGCTGATGAGAATGACCTTTATATCGCCCCGAAGTCGGCGCAACTCGCGAAAGGCTTCCTCGCCATTCATCCGCGGCATCGTCATGTCCAAAAGAACGGCGGAGATGCGGTCGCAATTTTCACTGAACATTTCCACGCCTTCCCGCCCGTCCGAAGCCTGAAGCACTTCAAACCCAATGGCCTCGAGCATCTGCCCGGCAACCGTCCGGACTGATTCCTCATCATCAACAATCAGCACCGTGCCGCTGCCGCGCCAGGAAGAGGCCGGCGTGTTCTGCACCCGGATGGGCTGAGCGGGCTTGTCGGCGCGGGGGAGGAGAACCTTGAAGGTCGTTCCCCGCCCGACTTCGCTGCTGACCTTGATGGCCCCGTCGTGCCCCCGAATGATGCCCAGCACGGCGGCCAAGCCCAAACCGCGCCCCGTGAATTTTGTCGAGAAAAACGGCTCGAAGATCTTCGCACGTGTCTCCGGGCTCATGCCGCAACCCGTGTCGGAAACCTCCATGAACACATACTCTCCGGCGGACAATTCGGGAGCAAGGTAAGCCTCGGTCAGGTAGGCCCGGTCGGCGCTCATCACGCCCGTCGAGATGCGAATGGTGCCGTTGCGGTCGCCGATCGCCTCGGAGGCGTTGATGACGAGG
>CALJZV010000593.1 GCA_937983475.1 uncultured Verrucomicrobiales bacterium | reverse complement strand
ACCTTCGGCAATTCAAACCAGAAACAGCTTCCCTTGCCCGCCTCGGACTCAACGCCGAACTTGCCCCCCATGCGTTCAATGCCCTTGCTGACGATGGCCAATCCGATGCCCGTGCCCCGGTACTGGGCGGTGTCGTGCAGTTTCTCAAACACCTGGAAGATACGCCCGTGATGCTCCGGCGCGATGCCGATGCCGTTATCCTTGACCCAGACGCGCACGATGCGGTCGGTTTCCGAAGCTCCAATTTCAATCTGCGGGGTGCTGTCCGCGGGAACAAATTTGAGCGCATTGGAAATCAAGTTGGATAATACCTGTTCCAGCACTGTGGGGTTGGCTAAAATTTTGGGGAGCGGCCTGCGAAGGCACACATCGGCCTTGAGCCGCTTGATGTCGTCGGCAAAGTGAGCCAGCACGGCGTCTGTTTTCTCCTCAAGGCTCAGCCAAACCTTGGGCAGTTCGACATGCGCCAGGCGTCCGTATGTCAAAAGATCCTGAATCAATTGATCCATCCTCTGCGAGCTTTTGGCAATGCGCCGGGCGTACTCGCACCCGACCTCGTCCAGCTTCGGGGAATAATCCTCCACCAGCGCGTTGGCAAATCCCTCCATGGCGCGAAGCGGCGCCCGAAGGTCATGGGCGATGCTGTAACAGAAGCTTTCCATTTGCTTCATGCTTTTCTCCAATTGCACCGTGCGTGCGGCGACTTTCTTTTCCAGCGTGCGCGAATGCTCGGTCACGGCATGCATCCAATCCATCCGGTCCTTGGCGACCGCAATGTAATCGGCAATCACTCCCACCAATTCCCTTTCGTCCTCGCTAAATTTGCAGGGACGCCGGCAGGCAAATGAAACCACACCCAGCAGTCGCTTGCCGGACAGAATCGGGCATCCCATGAAACTTGAAAACCCCATCTCCTTGAGCGCGCGATAACGGCCGTCCTCCTCATCGGAAAGGCTGGCTGCTTCCAAGGTGACCCTGTTTCGCGCAATTTCTCCCCAAGCCTGAGACTGGAAATCAAGGGTTTCGAATGCCGCCACTTCCTGCTGGTTAAATCCGCCCCACGAATAGAGAAGCAAGTGCCTGGAATCGCTGACCGTGTGATACCAGAACACATCCAGGTTGAGGTGCCGGCACATTTTTCCAAGCAGGTCCGATATCATGGATGGAAGGTCATCAGCCTTCAGCAGGTCGGCAGCTGCCTCCGATAACAGGGTCAGTCGATCGTTCCGTGTTTTCAACGCCTGCTCAACCTGTTTGCGCTCGGTGACATCCTGGCAGGTGCCAAACATGCGGCAGACTTTTCCCTTGTCGTCCATGACCGTCTGCCCCCGGGAGTGAAGCACCCGCACTGCGTCGTCGCCTCGGATGATCCGATGCTCAAAATCCAACGGCTCCACGGTTTGCATGGCCCTTTGAATGCGCTCGCGAAAGGCGAACCTTTCAACCGGATGCACAAAGTCCAGAACAGACTCGAAGGTGGCATCGAAATGCCCCGCTTTGTAAATGTCATGCAGTTCCTCTGACCACTCCACCTTGTTGGACGCGACATCCCAGTTCCAGCTTCCCACGTGGGCAAGTCGCTGCGCCTCAGCCAGCCTGCGCTCGCTCTCGCGCAGGGCTTCCTCCACCTGTTTGCGACGAATCAAGGTTCCCAACTGGCTGGTCACACTGGAAATGAACCGCATGAATCGCTCATCTTCCTCTCGGGCCTCATAAAGAAAAAAAAGGGTGACGGCAACAACCTTATCCCCGGCAATCACCGGCATGCCAACAGCCGCGCGCAGATAGTGGTCAATGAGGCTCTTCCGATTAAAGTGATCATCCGCCGAAACATCGGGCACCCACAGCGGCATCATCGTGGACCAGATCCAACCGGGAAGCCCCTCGCCGGGCCCAAAGGCCATCGCCTCGGTCGCCCTTCGAAATTCCTTCAACGACTCATTCGTGCAATAATATTCCCGTCCGCAAACCAGCCGATGGCCCGAGGGAATCCAAACTTCTCCATAGGGCCAACCGGCCATTCCACAAACTTTGCGCAATACTGTCCCCAACGCGGTGTCGAAATCCAGGGCTTCGGCGATGGACTGGGTCAGCGCCTGTGAAAGAAAAATCTCTTGCTCGGCCCGCTTGCGCTCGGCCACCTCCTCCTCCAGTTGCCCGGCATGCTGGTTTGCCAATGCTGTAGCCTTCTCGGCATGAAGCCGCGCCCGTCGAAGCAGTTCAATCACCCAGATGGAGAAAAAGCCCGGCACGGTCTCTCCGATCAACCGCGTCATCTCGATGAATTTATGCACGCCCAGAACGCCCTGCGGATAGAGAAAGAAATAATCGCCCAACAACATGCCCCCCACCATGACCGCAAGTCCGGGGCCAAATCCCCCAAACCACGCCGCTACCATCGCTGCGGGCGCAAAGAAGACAAATGCCATCCTGTCTCCCAGCATTTCATTCAGCATCAGGCGCAAGGCAAACGCCGCCAGCAGGCACAAAAGGGCCATGGCGTAACGCGAACTCCAGGGCCGCCTGGAATCGTCCCACGTCGGAAACCACAACCTGACCGCGCTTTCTCTGCCAAATGCCATATTCTTCCCTTCCACAAGGTAAGTCGATTTGCGGAAAATAAAAGTGAGGGGGAAACCCGGGTCGCCCGCACACTCTAGCGGACTTACGATTCCTGACAACCCCCCACTTATTCACAATTGAGTTCCGCCGAGTCGCCACTAGATTTGCTGCGCAGGCATCTATGAGCCAAACCAACCATCTGACCGCCAACGCCGCCGACTGCGTGGTCCATGCCGCCGCGCACATCCTCGCGACCGAACCGGCACTCGAAGCCGTCACGCTCGACTTGGAACAGCGCCCGGTCTCCATCGCCGTTCTGGGCCCGGAATCCACGGATCCCACGCTCTCCAACCGCGTGTTCACCTGCATTGACCGGGCGCGGCAATCGGCCAACCACCGGCGTTGCGGCCTGCTCGACGGCGAAGCCGATTGCCAGGCCTGCGGCATCCCCTTCGCGCCCTTCGAGCGGCAAAGCATCCGCATCACCCGGGACGGCAACGGCGCCACCATTTCCCGGGTCACCTGCCCCACCGCGCCGCGGTTCTGGCACTGGCGCAAAATCAAATGGCCAAGCCTGAGCCCGCGCGAAATTCACCTTCCCGAGGAGCCGGGCGAGGAAATCGAGGAATGGAAACCGCAACTGGCCGCTTCGGTGATGTGCGCAGCGCTGGGCATTGCGGGCCATTTTGCGGGCCCGGGCTTTACCGGGCAATTGCTCTACATTTTTGCCTACCTGTTCGGATCGTGGTTTGCCGCCAAGGACGTGTTGGAACTGCTCGGCAAGGGAAAGCTCGACGTGCATTTCCTGATGCTGGCCGTGGCGTTGGGCAGCGCGAGCATCGGCGCGTGGGGTGAAGGCGCAACGCTGCTGTTCTTGTTCTCCTTCTCCAGCGCGCTGGAACATTTCGCCATGGGCCGCACCCAGCGGGAAATCCGCTCCCTGTTCAAGGCCGCGCCCAAGTCCGCCGTGTTGCTCGATGAATCAGGCAATGAGCGCGAGGTGCCTGTGGAAACACTCCAGCCCGGCATGCGCCTGCTCATCCGGCCGGGAACCCAATTCCCCGTGGACGCCGCTCTTGTCCAAGGGACAACCGCCGCCGACGAGTCCACCCTCACCGGCGAGGCGACGCCTGTGGAAAAATCCACCGGTGATACCGTGTTGGCGGGAACGATGAACCTCTGGGGAGCCGTGGAAGTGACCGTGTCGCGCCCCGCCTCTGAAAGCTCCTTGCAGCAAATTATAAGGCTCATTCGCGAGGCGCAGCATCTCAAGGCGCCGGCGCAGCGATTGACCGACCGGTTCGGCCCGCATTACACGTGGGCCATTCTATCGCTGTCGGCCCTCATGTTCCTGGTCTGGTGGCTGGGCTTTGGCCTGCCCGCGTTCACCTCCTCCGAAACGCAGCCTTCGGCCTTTTACCGCGCCATGATTTTGCTGGTGGTCTCCTCGCCGTGCGCGCTGGTGCTTTCGATTCCCTCAGCGGTGCTGGCGGCCATTGCCTCCGGCGCGCGGCGCGGCATCCTCTTTCGCGGGGGCGCGGCAGTGGAGAAACTCGCGGCCATCCAGATCACCGCGCTGGACAAAACCGGCACCCTGACCACCGGCGAATTGAAAGTGGAGCGCGTTGAAAGCTTTCCGCCAGGCAAGGAAG
>CALJZV010000592.1 GCA_937983475.1 uncultured Verrucomicrobiales bacterium | reverse complement strand
GCTCTTGAGGCTGGGGCGGTCAGGTGTTGTCATGCAGTTGATGGTGTGCGGCCTCAACCAAGGCTCCCGTTTATTCCGCCAAGGCGCGGCGCTTTCCGTCATTGATGGAAAAATAAAAGCCATTGAGAAACAAGAGCAGGATGCCAAGGAGGCGGAGTTGCTTTTGGGCATGGAAATGGAGCAGTTGCGCAAGCATGAGAAGCAGATTCCGCTGGTGGATGGCTACATTCATCTCAGCCGCCTGTTAAGCGACGCGGCTTCGGGCTTATCGTTCACTTTGGCGCCAGCCGAATTCAGCACCCATAATTTGTTGCAAACGCCGGAATATTGTGTCGGGTCATTTCGCGTCAATGGCTCGGGCGAATTTGCAAATGTCAGGGCAGCGTTGGATCGGTTGAGTGTGGAAATGCCCTTTGCGCGCATATCGGAAATGCATTTGTTCTTTGCGCCCACCAACAAAAACCGGGTGGATTTCTCCTTGTCTCTCCAGGCGGTGTTGCGATTCAACGAAGAATCCCCGTCAGCCCCTTCAACCTCCTTGGCCAAACGACCATGAAACTCGTCATTTACCGCAACGGTGGGTTCACGCTGGTGGAAAACGTGGTGACCCTTGCCCTCGTGTCGCTGTTGAGCCTTAGCTTCATCAACCTGGCCATTCTGGCCGGGAAAATGGCGCGTTCGGCGAGGGAACAATTGACCGCCTCGGAAATCATTGAAATGAAACTGGAGGCCATCCGCGGCTCGACCTGGGGGCAGGTGACATCGGCCAATTTTGTCCCGACCCAGTTTGTGGTGACCAACGGGGCGGTGTACACCGGCACCATCACGATGAGGAAAAAACCCGTCACCGAAACCTACGGGGATTCGCTGGTCGAAGTGATCGTCGCGGTGCGATGGAATACAGACCGTCGTCCCCAGCATCTCCAAATGACCACCTGGATATCGCCTTATGGATTTTTCGCATCTTACTAATCGGAGGCGCACGCAAGGCGGCTTCACACTGGCTGAAGGGATGATCGGCCTTGCCTTGGGGCTGTTCATCGCGACGACGCTTGCGGCTGTCATGGTTTATTTTTTCCGTAATTCCTACTTTATTGCCGACTACGAGCCCCCCAGTGCCACGGACGGGACCTCGATTGAAGTGT
>CALJZV010000591.1 GCA_937983475.1 uncultured Verrucomicrobiales bacterium | reverse complement strand
ACGGCCGAAAATCGCATTCGCAATTTGAAGGATTTGATTCTCACCCTTGACGACTGCCAACCGTCATCGGAACCAGCGGGGCGATTGGAAGCGTTTCTCGAAGAGTTGGCCCTGGATGGCGAGCGGCAGGAGGACAAGGAAACCAAGGGAGACGCGGTTACTTTGATCACCATGCACAGTTGCAAGGGCTTGGAATTTCCCCACGTTTATATCGTCGGCCTGGAGGATGGTCTGTTGCCCCACACACGATCCAAAGTGGAAGGAACGCTGCCCGAGGAGCGGCGCTTGTTCTACGTCGCCATCACGCGAGCCATGAAGACGTTGTCCATCAGCTATTGCACTGGACGAAAGAAATACGGGCAATTGATGCCGTGCCATCCGTCACCTTTTTTGAAGGAACTGCCGGAGGATTTGGTGGAATCCGCCGATGATTTGGCCAGGCGCCCTGTCACTGAGGAGTCGGGCAAGAATTTCTTTGCGGCCATGCGCGCTGCCAGCGAGTGACAAGGGCAGGGAAGGACGGAACTTTCCACTTTCTTTAGGCCGTTTCGTCGCTATCTTCTCGCGAGCGCGGGAAGTATGGGTAAATTATAACCCTGCTTTTAACCCGAGTCACTGTCACGAATGGACGTATCGCACATCAGAAATTTCAGCATCATTGCCCACATTGACCACGGCAAAACCACGTTGTCAGACCGGTTGCTGCATCGCACCGGGACCATCGCCGACCGGGAGATGGAAGACCAGTTGCTTGACTCGATGGATTTGGAAAAGGAGAGGGGGATCACCATCAAGGCGCATCCAGTCACGATGCGCTACAAGGCGCGCAACGGCGAGACCTACGAACTGAACCTGATTGATACTCCCGGGCACGTGGATTTTTCTTATGAGGTTTCCCGCAGCTTGAGCGCTTGCGAGGGAGCGTTGTTGATCATTGACGCTGCGCAAGGAGTTGAGGCGCAGACTGTCGCCAATGTGCATCTGGCGATGAAACAGAATCTGGCGATCATCCCGGTCATTAACAAAATTGACTTGCCGCACGCCAACGTGCCCATGACCCGCCAGCAGTTGGAGGATATTCTGGCAATCCCGGGCGATTCGGCGATCCCTGCCAGCGCCAAGGAAGGCATCGGCATCGAGGAAATTCTCGAAGCCATCATTGAGCGGGTGCCGCCTCCGAAACCCTCCGGCGCCAATTCACTACAGGCATTGGTGTTTGATTCCTACTTCGACACCTACAAGGGCGTGGTCACTCTGGTCCGCGTGTTCAATGGCGAATTGCGTCCCGGGATGCACGTCAAACTGCTGCATTCGGGCAAGACCGTTGAAATCAAGGAAGTCGGCAGCTTCAATCCAAAGCCATACATTCGCGAAAAACTATTGGTAGGCGAAACCGGCTACATCACCGCCAATATCAAAAGCCCGAGCGACATTAAAATCGGCGACACCATCACCGACTCGCGCAATCCATCGCCGGAGTTGCCCGGCTTCCAGGAAATTCATCCGATGGTTTTCAGCGGCATTTATCCAATCAACACAGCCGATTACGAGCATCTGAAGACCAACCTTGCCAAGCTGCAACTCAACGACTCGGCATTCGTCTATCAGTCCGAAAGTTCCGTGGCGCTGGGGTTCGGTTTCCGGTGCGGTTTTCTAGGATTGCTCCATCTGGAAATTGTTCAGGAGCGTCTCCGCCGTGAATACAACATGGACATTATCGCGACGTATCCCAGCGTGGTTTACCGCGTGACCATGACAGACGGCACCATCAAGGAGATTGACAACCCGGCATATCTTCCCGAGGTCAATTATATTAATCAGATTGAAGAACCCATGGTGAAGGTGTTTGTCATTTCACCCAATGAAAACATTGGCGACATGATGGCCCTCATCGCCGAAAAACGCGGCACGGTGGACCACACCGAGACGCTGGACACGCGCCGCGTCATGCTCACTTGTCTGGTGCCGTTGAGCGAAATTTTGATCGATTTTCATGACCGGATCAAAAGTCTTACCCGGGGCTATGGTTCCATGGACTACGAACATGCCGGCTACATGGCTTCGGACATGGTGAAATTGGATATGCTGGTGAACGGCGAATCGGTGGACGCTTTCTCCAGCATTGTGCATCGCTCCAAGGCAGAATCGAGGGGCAGGGCGCTTGCCGCAAAATTAAAGGATGTAATTCCCAAGCAACAATACCAAGTGGCCATTCAGGCTGCGATCGGCGGAAAAATAGTCGCCCGCGAAACCGTCAGCGCCATGCGCAAGGACGTCACCGCCAAATGCTACGGCGGCGACATCACGCGGAAACGCAAGCTGCTAGAAAAACAAAAAGAGGGCAAAAAACGCATGAAGGCGGTCGGTTCGGTCAATATTCCACAGGAAGCCTTCATTGAGGTGCTAAAGACCTGATTATGACAATCCGGTGGTTTCTTTCGGCCAAAGTGCGCCGTGCCGCGGACATGTGCAAACATGTTCGTCGGTTGCTCAATGCTCAAAGGGACATTCTCACCGCTGAAGCCATCGGAGAAATAGAAAAACCGTACCATGCACTTCGTGGCGCCATCTCCTCAGACACTCCGGTCAAGGAACTGGACCCGATGATGCAAAACCTCGAAAAGGCGGCCAACCGGTGGCTAAAACCGTATCCACGGCCCGAGTGGCGTGAAAATGTGGAGGTGTTTTTGGTGGCCATCGCTGTGGCCATGGCAATCCGGACATTCTTTCTCCAGCCATTTAAAATTCCCACCGGTTCTATGCAGCCGACGCTTTATGGCGTCACCACAGACAATTTTCGTAATCAGGATCAAGTAAAGTTTCCCTCATTTCCAAAAAGAATTTGGGACGCCTGTATTCGCGGCACATTTTATCATCATCTGGTAGCTGAGGAGGATTGCGAGTTTGTCGCGGTTCGCCATAAGCAGATTTTGCGATTCATCAGCAAGCAGGAGATTCTGGTTCGCCAGAGGTCATCAGGCAATGATTGGGTTCACAAAGTCATTCCACTGTGGTTCGCTCCGGATGACCGGTTTCAGGCATTTGCCGGATTGCAGTCCGGTCAAATGTTCCGCAAAGGCGAGGACATCATCAAGCTGCGGGAAATCACCGGCGATCATCTGTTTGTGGACCGGATGACCTACAATTTCCGCAAGCCAGATCGAGGTGAAATCATTGTCTTTCAAACTCAGGGCATCCGCCATTGGATGATGCGCCAGGACCAATTCTACATCAAACGCATGGTGGCAATGGGCGGCGAAACCGTCAGCATTGGCGACGACCACCATTTGCGAATCAACGACAAGCGCCTGGACGCTTCAACCCCGCGTTTCGAAAACATATACAGCTTCAGCGGTCAGCCAGAGGAAAGCCAGTATTCGGGACACGTTAATGGTCCGGAATTTTTTCCTGATGCAGAGACTAAATACAAAGTGCCGCCCAATCATTACCTGGGAATGGGCGACAACACCGTCAACAGCTCCGATTCGCGTCACTGGGGGCCAATCCCACAGAAAAACGTAATTGGAAAGGCGAATTTTGTTTACTGGCCAATAACCAACCGAGACCGCAGCCGGTTTGGATTTGGATACCGGTAGAAATGATTTTTAGGATTTTTTAACAATTCGCACAATGTTTGTTATGTCTAATAACTGATCGCGATTCTTGAGCCGCCACGTTCTCTTTCGATCAGTAATTGTCTAATGGCCAAATCAACTGACATACGGTGTGTAGGTGCGCGCCTTTATTTTTTGCCGGTTTACACGCGTATGCCTCTGAAATTCGGCACTGAAACCGTCACGTATGTCACCTGTGCACGCGTATGTGTTCGAGTTGAGGATCGCTTGGGGCAAAGCGCCGTGGGTTGGGGCGAAACACCGCTCAGCGTTCAGTGGGTTTGGCCCGGACAAGCTGCTTACGACCTGCGGCATAACGCCATCAAGGACTTTTGCGGCCGGCTCGCCGAAGCCTGGACAGGTTTTGCAGTGACGGGCCATCCCTTGGAAATTGGCGCCGTTTTTCAGGAGCAAATTCTGCCTGGATTGCTTGAGAAACTCAACGCGTCTGCAGCCTCAGCTTCCACCCCCATGCCCCGGCTTGCCGCCCTGCTCTGCTGTTCGCCTTTTGACATTGCCTTGCACGATGCCTACGGGAGCCTGCACAACGTGGACATTTATTCGGCATACGGTCCTGAATTTTTATCAAGAAGCCTGGAGTCGTTTCTAACACCTGGAATGCAATCCGTTTCCTTTCGGAACCGCTTTCCGAGTGAATTTTTAACGGCAAAAGCGCCCGTCTGCCTTCCAGCATGGCATCTGGTCGGTGGATTGGACCCATTAAACGAGGAGGAATTGACCGGCAACGAGCCAAACGATGGGTATCCGGTGCTGCTGACGGATTGGATTCGGCGGGACGGGTTGACCTGCTTGAAAATCAAGCTTCGTGGCAACGATGCGGTTTGGGATTATCAACGCATCGTAAAAATCGGGAAAATTTCCATGGCGCAACACGTGAAATGGCTTTCCGTGGATTTCAATTGCACCGTCAATGATCCAGCCTACGTCAATGAAATATTGGATCGCCTGAGCGCGGACAAACCTCAAATTCATCAGCGCATTCTATATGTTGAGCAGCCGTTCCCTTATGAACTGGAGGAGCATCAGATTCATGTCCATAGCGTTTCCAAGCGCAAACCCCTGTTCCTCGATGAGAGCGCGCATGACTGGCGCCTGGTAAAACTGGGGCGCGAACTGGGTTGGACCGGAGTTGCGTTAAAAACCTGCAAGACACAGACCGGCGCACTGCTCAGCGCCTGCTGGGCAAAGGCACACGACATGCAACTGATGGTCCAGGACCTGACCAATCCCATGCTGGCGCAGATTCCTCACGTGCGCCTGGCGGCACACACGGGAACCATCATGGGCGTTGAAACCAATGCGCCGCAGTTTTATCCAGAGGCCTCACTGCCCGAGGCTCAGGCTCATCCCGGCCTGTATCAACGCCGCAACGGGACCGTGGACCTTTCAAGCATCCGTGGTAGTGGTTTCGGCTATTGTTTGGAGAAAATGAAACGCGACCTTCCGCCTCCTGCGGCAGACTTCATGTAGTGGCCGGTAATATGCAGGCACTTTGAACCTTGCACTTTCTTTCAGCCTTGGCTTAGTTCTACCGAACTGCCGCAGGCAAAATACAAGCCGGTGGCAAGCGCTGGCATGAATAAGACACTGGTCATCGTTCCGACATACAACGAAAAGGAAAATCTCCCGCCGTTGGCCGAGCGCCTCCTAAGCCTTCCCCTGCCCGTTGATCTGTTGGTGGTGGATGATAACTCTCCCGATGGCACCGGAAAAATTGCCGACGGGCTTGCGGCCAAACATCCCTCGATTCATGTGTTGCATCGCGCAGTGAAAAACGGACTCGGCCGCGCTTATTGCGACGGATTCAAGTGGGCATTGCAGCGGGATTACGAGTTCATTATGGAAATGGATGGCGATTTTTCGCACAACCCCGACGACATTCCCCGGTTTGTGGATGCGGCAATGAAGCAGCAAGCGGATCTGGTCTTGGGCTCCCGATACTGCAACGGCATCCGCGTCATCAACTGGCCTCTGGGCCGCCTTCTGCTCAGCATGAGCGCCGCAAAATATGTCCAAACAATCACCGGGATGCCGATTTCCGACCCAACCGGCGGATTTAAATGTTTTCGTCGGCGCACCTTGGAATCCATCAACTTGGATCAAGTCCGCTCCAACGGCTACAGCTTTCAAATTGAGATGACCCATAAAATCTGGCGGCGCGGCATGAAAGTCGTTGAAGTGCCCATCATCTTCACGGACCGATTCCAAGGCAGCTCTAAAATGTCGCGAAAAATTGTATGGGAAGCGCTTGGGATGGTCTGGCGATTGTGGTTCCAAAATGGTCTCCGGCGCTCCCCTCGCCCGCTGGCCTGATTTGCCGTCAAATAAAAAAGAAAATGGCGAAGAAAAACGCCAGCAACGCAAAGATCAGGTATTCTATGATCGCGTCGCGTTTTTCCCGGGTCATAGGTTTCATAACTAACTCCTTTCAATAAAATATACCCGCGAAATTACCCGCTCACAAATCCGGCTGACTTGGTCAATTGGCTCACAGG
>CALJZV010000590.1 GCA_937983475.1 uncultured Verrucomicrobiales bacterium | reverse complement strand
ACGGCGTTTTCCAGGTGCTTTCCACCAACGGCAACACGCGCCTGGGCGGCGACGATCTCGACAAGCGTTTGACCGATTTCCTCGTGGAAAAAATTGCGGAACACGTTGAGCCGCTGAAACACTATGTTGCGGCATCGAAGGAACCTCATTCCACGGCTCAACCCGTTTACGATTCAACGGTTCTCTCGCTGCTCTCCCGCATTCGCGAGGCGGCCGAGCAGGCCAAGATCCGGCTCTCCACCGAACTGGAAGTGGACGTGGCGCTGCCATTTCTCACGCCGGAGTTCAGCTTCAGCCACAAGCTCACCCGCGCCGAACTGGAGCAGTTGACGCGCGACATCATTGTGCGCACGCGCGCCCACTGCCTGCGGTCGCTCAGCGACGCCAGGCTAGAACCCAAGGATCTGGACCAGGTGATTCTGGTTGGCGGGCAGACCCGCATGCCGCTGGTGCGCCAGTTGGTGTCCGAGTGGTTCGGCTGCGCGGAATTCGAGGAGACGCGCGGCGACATTCGGTTGGGCGAGGACTTCCACCGCGCCAAAGGCCCGCAGCTCAACACGGGGCAGAATCCCGACGAGGCCGTGGCGCTGGGCGCGGCCATCCAGGCGGAGATTCTTTCGGGCGGATTTAAGAACCTCCTGCTGCTCGACGTGACGCCGTTGTCGCTGGGCATTGAGACCTTCGGCGGGCTGATGAACGTGATTATTCCGCGCAACACGACGATTCCCACGAAGGCCGGCGAGATGTTCACCACCGCCGTGGACAACCAGCGCAGCATGCTCATTCACGTGCTTCAGGGAGAGCGGGAGCGTTCCCGGGACAACTGGAGCCTGGGGCGGTTCGAAATCGAGTTCGAGCCCGCGCCCAAAGGCGTGCCGCGCGTGGGCGTGCAGTTTGAAATTGACGCCAACGGCATCCTGCACGCGCTGGCCCGGGACATCAAAACCGGCCACCAGAAAATTGTGCAGATGAAGTCCGCCGTGGACGTGGACGACGCCGAGGTGCAGAAGATGGTCGAGGAATCGGTGGAGCACGCCTTTGACGATTTGCGCGCGCGGCAGTGGATTGAGGAGAAAATAAAAGCCGGGACGAACATCACCGCCACGCGCAAGGCCATGGCCGAATACGCCAGCGAGCTGGAGCCCGAATACAAGGGCCAGATCGAGGCGGTGCTGGCGGAAATGGAGCAGGTGCTGGAGGCCGAGGATCCCAAAACCAAGACCGGCGACCCGCGCAGGCTCAAGGAGGCCAACGCCCAGCTTGACGAGGTCACCAAGCCGCTGGCCGATTTCGCCATGGACAAGGCGATGGAGGCGCTCCTGCGCAAGCGGGGGTTGATCGAGTAGATGAAATCAGGGCTTAGTGTTTGAGCACGGTTTGAGTGGGCATCTGAAATCTTTCCATTGCATTTCAGCGGATTTTACGAACAATTCGCGCACAGAAAACAAACCAAGCCCCCGCAGGCAATAACCCTTAACGCAAAGCAATTATGCCAGAAAAAATCGGATTTGTCGGAGTCGGTCGCATGGGCGCCAACATGGCGCGCCGGCTCAAGGATTGTAAATTCAACGTGACGGCCGTTTACGATGTCAATCGCGCCTCCGCAGAGTCGCTGGCCGAGGAACTGAAATGCCAGGCCCCCAAAACACTCGCGGAAGTCTCCCAGCTCGCCGACGTGATCATCACCGTGGTCACCGATGACAAGGCGATGAAGAAGATTTTCACCAGCGGGCTGCTCAAGAACGCCAAGGGCAAACTGTTCATCAACTGCGCCACCATCTCGCCCGAGGTGCATGTCTGGGTGGAAAAACAGGCCGCCAAGGCTGGCGCGCAATCGCTGGAGGCCTGCATGGCCTCGAGCATCACCCAGGCCCGCGAAGGCTCGCTTTACCTGATGTGCGGCGGCAAGGAGGAAGCCTTCCAGCGCGCCAAACCCATTTTGGATAAAATGAGCAGCTCCATGCGCTACGTCGGCGCCTCCGGCAAGGCCGCGCAGGTCAAGGCGCTGGTCAACATGGTGATGAACATCAACACCGCCGGTTTGGCCGAGGGGCTCGGACTGGGCTCGGCGTTGGGTCTGGATTTGGCCATGCTCCGTGAGGTCTTCTCGCAGACCGGCGCCAACTCCCGCGTGCTGCAAACCGACGGCGAGGACATGCAAAACCGCGACCATGCCTGCTATTTTTCAGCATCGCACGCCGCCAAGGACTCCGGCATCGCCCTGGGCCTGGCGCGCAAGGCCAAGCTGGACCTGCCGCTGGCCGCCGCGACCAAGAAGCAATACGACAAAATGACCAAGGAAGGCCTGGGCGACCTGGACAAGTCCGGCATCGCTGAGCTGACCTTCAAGAGCCGCATTGCCTCGCGCAAGAAGAAGGCCAAAAAAGGCGCGGCCCGGAAGAAGTAACCGCAGTTATATTTCACCAAAAGGCGGTGGCTGCTGAGACGGCCGCCGCCTGATTTTTTCACCACGCGCAAACCATGAATCCCGACGCACCCGCCTTGCTTGCCAGCCAGGTACAACTGACCTTCCTCAAGCCTGATGGCAGCAGGCAGGAATTGGAAAATCAATGCCGCGAGGCGATTCAATTCGGTTTGCACGGGGTGTGTGTTCCGGGCTCGCGCGTCACGGATGCCCGGCATTTTCTCGAAGACTCGGCCCTGAAGGTTGCCTGCGCAATCGGGTACCCCTTCGGCACCAGCGATGCAGACGCCAAGCGCTACGAGATTGAGGCGGCCGTGGACGCAGGCGCGCAGGAAATTGAGCTCGTCCCCAGCTTTGCGCGCCTTCTGGACGGCCAGGAAGCAATCCTGTTGCGGGAGTTGCGCGACTCGGTGGAGGCAGCGGAGGAGCTTCCGGTGGCCGTGGTTCTAGAAACCTCGTTGCTCAAGAGCGAACAGGCATTGCTGCTCTGCCAGCTTGCCGAGGAGGCGGGCGCCAAAGCCGTCAAATGGATGGCGGGGTTTGGAGCGGGCGTTTTGGACATCGAGAAATTGAAAGTTGCCCGAGGCCAATTGGATTCCAAGGTCGAGTTTCAGGCCGCCGCGCTGGTTCTCAGCCTCGACGACGCTTTGAAGCTCACCGGGGCAGGCGCGGCCAAAGTGGCCGTTCCGGTGGTTTCCTGGCTTCATGACGCGGGCTGACGTTTTTTTATTTTGCCGGGAGGCCTCGGAGGCTTCACTGACGGCCATGTGTTGGCCCGGCCCTCAAAATACTTGAACGTCGAGCTGAATCGGGCTCTGTTGTCTGTAAGCAACACCATCAGGACCACAACACATGCGCCTGTTCGAAGCCATTCTTGACGTCAACCGCCGCGCTGCTCGCGAAGAGCGAACCCTCGCAAGCCCGGAAACCTTTTCCGCATCGCTCCCGGTCGCCGTGCTGACGTGTTTCGATCCGCGCCTCAATACACTCCTGCCCAAAGTTCTGGGTGTCCCGGAAAGCGAGCTCATCTGGCTTCGCAACGCGGGCAACGTCATCACCGGCCCCATGAGCAGCACCCTGCGTTCGCTGTCGCTGGCCTGCGTGGTTGAGGGCGCGAAGGAAATCGCCGTCATCGGCCACTCCGATTGCCTGCTGTGCAAGGCCAGCCTCATGCAGTTGACCGACGATTTTCGCAGCCTGGGCGTGGACCGCGAGCGGCTTCCGGAAAACCTCGTCGAGTTTCTCAACATCTTTGCCAGCGAGCGTCAGAACGTCATCAAGGCCACGGACTTCATCCGCCAAAGCCCGCTCATTGGCCCCAAGGTGCCCGTCCATGGCCTGATGCTCGACACGGAGACCGGCAGGCTGGAATGGATCGTCAACGGCTACCAAATGTTTTCAGGCGTGACCGCCGCGCCGGCTTTGGCTGACCGGAGTCCGCTCGAAAACCTCGTTTTGCCGGAGTTTCACATCGGCGAAATGAAGTTTCCGGAAATGAAAATCGGCGAGCTGGCCACCGAGGCCAAACACCTGGTCCAGGAAGGCATGGCACTGGCCGAGAAAGCCAAGGATCTCGCTGAAAAGGCCAAATCGGAATTCCGGAAAAAAGCCACCCAGCCTTTGCCAAAGCCAGGCTCCACTCCGCCGCCCGTGCCGGGCCAGCGCAAGTTCACCCTGCCGCCCCGAAAGCCGTAGGCCGCCGGGCGTGATTATTTCCGGGTGATACGATTCGATTGCC
>CALJZV010000589.1 GCA_937983475.1 uncultured Verrucomicrobiales bacterium | reverse complement strand
AACTTTTGCATTTGAGGTGAGCCATGTTTATTGAAGTCACAGGAAATCTTGTTCGTGACAATGAAATGAAGGAAGGCCGTTTCCTCATCAATTCCGACTACATCGCCATGCTCGGCGCCAACGGCACCAAGGCCAATTTTCATTTATCCAATGGATTGACCATCTACAGCGACGCCAACTTGGCCGACATCGTCAAAAAAATCGAGCAGGCCAAGTTGTTTGGCGATTGAACGGCCAAACCGCTGCCGGCTTAAGGAATGGGCAACGGCTCCTTGTCGTAGGCCTTGAGAATTTTCCGGCGTAGACGGTTCTTGTCGGTGTCGGAATGAAACTCCGGCAGTTCCTTGAGGGAAGCGCTGTCGAGGTTCACATACACCTTGGATTCCTCCCATGTAACTTTTGAAACCCAGTCCGGTGTGATGGAGACGCGCTTTCCGGGAAGCCAGTTGCGTGTGTCCACAATCAGTTCACGGATTGTCCATTCGCTGTCATCAATTAAAAAATCCTCGACGTGGCCCACTTCGCCGTCGAACGCCTGGATATGATAGCCGACGACCTCGCTCATGCTGCGCAGATGGGTGTCGCGGTGCGCGGCTGAAACGCCTTCCTCCAAGGAGGCGGAAACATTTGTCGGCGCACCCCAGACCAGCGGATCGGTCCAATAAAACGGCCAGCCGAAATATCGGAGGTATTCCTCCTCAAACTGGCGGGAAACGGGTTTGTCAGAGTCTATGGACGGGCTTTTTTCCACCTGATCACGCGTTAGCTGCACATGCACCAGGTTTTCCTCATCGTCCACGCCACCCAAGGCGTGTGGGGAAATTAAAACTTTGCGGTGCGGCAGCCACTTGCCGGTATCGGCAACAAGATAACGAATCGTCCATGTGTGATCGTCGAAATAAAATACCTTCACGCGGCCGATTTCGCCATCCAAGGCGCCAAGGTGATAATTTTTCAGGATTGTAGCTTATCTAAGCATAAAACCTCCTTTATGTCGGTTTTAATGTACGCCTCAATTCACCGTGGGGCAAATGAAGGGCGGCGTCCCGCCCTGTTCAAAAAAAATTAACCCGGGAAGATCCGAGGTTTTGTCACCCGCGAACCCAGCGCTTGGCCTTCATTTCAAAGCGCGGAAGTGTGCCGCTGGGGGCTTCCTGTACGGGAATGCGCAGGCTGAAGACAGATTCCAACTCGTCCTGGATGCGCTGGCAGAGACTCCGCTGGCTGCCGGGAAGCAATTCCCCCTTTACGGTCAATTAAGCCAAACCATGCGCGGATTCCAATCGAACCTGATACTCGGCGACACCATCGAAACGGCGCATCACGTCCTCGACAGCGGCAGGGTAAATATTGACGCCTCGGACAATCACCATGTCATCCGCGCGTCCCAAAATGCCGCCTTGCAACGCCAGTTCGCTCCGCCCGCACGCACAGTGCTCCTGCGTGCCGGCGCGCACCAGGTCCCCGGTGCGATAACGCAGCAAGGGCGAACCCGTGCGCCCCAGGGTGGTCAACACCAGTTCGCCGGTGTCGCCACGGGGCCCCGCGCTGCCGTCGCGCTGGATGATTTCGGCGAAATAAGCCGTTTCGATTATGTGCAGAATGCCGGGCTGCTTTGGGCACTCGTAAGTCACCGGACCGACTTCAGTCATGCCATGATGATCAAACACCCGCGCGGTGGGCCAGAGTTGTTGCAATCGCTCGCGAGTTGCGGGAATGCTGCCGCCGGGTTCGCCAGCCACAAGCAGGGTTTTAATTTTGGCGTGGCGCAAATCGACCTGCATTTCGCCCGCCACCTCGGCCAGTCGCAATGCATAGGTCGGCGTGCAGCAAAGCACCGTCACGTCGTTGTCCAAGATGGCCCGCAGACGAGCCTGGCTGCCAAGTCCGCCGCCGGGCAGGCAAAGACATCCCAGTTGCTGGGCGGCCTCGAAGGCGAGCCAGAATCCGATGAATGGCCCGAAGGAAAACGCAAAATAAACACGCTCCCCGGTGCCGATGTTGGCGGCGCGGAAGACTTCTTTCCACGACTCGAGCATCCATTGCCAGCTTTCGGGCGTGTCGAGCCAGCGCAAGGGCGCGCCGGTTGTGCCACTGGTCTGGTGAAAGCGCGTGTAGTGCTCCAGCGGGAAAGTCAGGTTGGCGCCGAAAGGCGGATGCGCCCGTTGGTCCTCGACCAGTTCCTGTTTTGTCGTGAACGGAAAACGCGTCGAAAAATCCTCAAAGCTTACAGGGATCGCAGCGCCAAGCTGCGAATACTTTGCCGCGTAAAAACGGTTGGCCGGCAGGAGCGCGGAAAGGAGGCGCCGCAATTGTTCCAACTGCGAGCGCTCGAGTTCTCCGCGCGTTGGAAAGTGCACCGTCATCTCAGCGGTTGGCCTGGGACACCGCGCCCGGTTGCGCAGCGGCGGGCTTCGGCGCGGGATTGGGCTTGTAAAGCGTCACCAGGCAGCCCCCGAGCGCGGCCAGCAGAATGCCAAGGAAGAATTGTGGCTTGATGGCCGCCAAGCCGCCCTGCGGCGGGTGAAGCGCAATCGAAACGATGGCGTTCACAATCGGGGCTCCGGCGAAAATAATGGACATCACCACGGCTGGAGTCCCTTTCGCGCCGAAGGCCAGAAGCACGCAAAACGCGCCGATGGCGCCGACGATGCCCGCCAACAACGACCACCACATGCCCCTGGCGGGATAGGCCCAGTCGGCGCCTCGCAACAAAAGAATCGCCAGCGGCGCCAGGACAGCGGTGAGAAAATACGCGATGCCAACGAAAAGAAATGCCTTGTACCGGCCGTTGGCGGCGTCCTTCATGGCGATTTGTCCGGTGTGCAGGAACACGCCGTAAACCCCCCAGGAAGCGACCGTCATCAACGCAAAAGCCAGCCAGTTCATAAGGCGGCCAGTCTAGTCCTCGAAAGTCTTTACAGCAACGGCTTTGTCGGCGAATTTTCCCCGTGCTTCGTTGTCTGAGTAACGTGCAATGCCTTATCCCAATATTGACGCTTTTGCTGCTGGCCGGTTGCGCCACCAGCACCGTTGAATCCCGTAAACAAGAAAAGCTTTCCTCCTACCAGGACTTGCCGCCGGAATTTCGCTCCTTGGTCGACCAGGGTCAGGTCAAGGTGGGCATGCCCGCGGACGCCGTTTACATTGCCTGGGGGCCGCCTGCGGAAATTCTCCAGAGTGAAACTGAGAAGGGGGCGTCCACCACCTGGCTGTATCACGGTTCCAAGCTGGAGGAGTATCGGTTCTGGAATTTTCGTGAAGTCCGGCACGGCGACCGCATCCTGATTGAGCGTTTCATCGACCATGATTATTACCCGCGGCATTACATCAGCGCGGAAATTGTCTTTGTGGATGGCAAAGTGAAAAGCTGGCGGACGCTGCCAGTACCCTATTGACCGGTTATTTCAGCGCTGCCTCGGAGGCCACTTCTATTTTTTCGGCAATTTCCCGGGGAATGTCGCAAGCGCGCATTCGGCCCTCGTCATCCCGGCGCACGCAAACCACCGTCAGTTTGCCGCAGGCGACTTCCTCCGGCGGATGGGCATTCAGGCGGCGAAACCGGAAAATATAGCTGAGGGATTTGGTCCGCTTCTCCGAAACCAGCAACTGCACCTCCACGTCGTCCTCGAAATAAAGCGGCTTCTTGAAGTCACACTCCGCGTGAACCCGGGGCCAGCCAACCGGTGACTCGATGTTGCGCGAGACAATGGAAAAGCCCAGCGACCGGAAAAAGGCGTGCTCCGCCGTCTCCATGTATTTGAAAAAATTCGAGTAATGGACAATCCCGGCCATGTCGGTTTCCGAGAACTCCACGCGGCGGATGATTTTGAATTCACTGGCCATGGGCGGAGTTAATCATCAAGCGGCAAGGACACCAAGAGGGATTTGGAGGCGCGGCAAATCCGATCATTTTGTGCCTACTTTTTCCCTGCTCTGAATGGCCCACCGGTACATCTGTGACAAATCTCCGGCCATGCGGCGCGCGCTGAATTTCTCATGCACCATTTTCCGGCCCGCTTCCCCGAGCCACTGGATTCGGTTGGCTTCGAGCAAAAGATTCTCGAGGGCTGTGACCAGGCCGTTGATATCCGGCTCGCACAGCACCCCGCCCACGGCGCTGCGGATCAATTCGGGAAACGCCCCGTGGTTGGGCTGCACCACGGGCACTCCGGCGGCCAGCGCCTCAAGCACATACAGGCCGAACGCTTCGCCATAAAGCGCCGGCACCGAAAACACGGTCAGTGACCGGAGAAATTCGATCTTCTGCTCGCGCAAAAGATTGGGACGAAACTCCGCGTCGCCCAGCAGTTTTGCCTTTTTGAGTTTGGTTTTTTGTTCCTGGACAAACGGTTCGTCGGTCGGACCGCAACTGCCCGCAACCTTCAGCCGGAGACCCGGTATTTTTCCCCGTTGTCTTAGTGAAATAAACGCGTCCACCAGCAGGTTCAAGCCCTTGTCGGCGCACATCCGGGCCAGATAACCCAACACAGGCGGCTTCATTGGCCGTGCCGTTTCCCCTGTGGGATAGCCCTCCAGGTTGATGCCGTTGGCGATTACCTTTAATTTCTCATCAGGCAGGTGAAGGCGCCGGCCCATCTGGCCGGAAAAATAAAAGCTCGGCGCGATGAAGAGGTCCACGTCCTGGCAGCGCTCGGATAGCGTTTCCCAGGCCTGCGACCGCACGCTTTCGGGCAGGTTGTCCAAAAACGACGCCTCGCCCTGCAACGAGCAGATGATGGGCACTTGGAATTGTTGGCCCAGGCGGCGAGCCATTCCCGCCAGCAACGCGTTGGACAGGACGATGACCTCGGGCTTTTCGCTTTCCGCAAGCCACCCGATGAGTTCATCCAGTTCCCGCGCCTGGTGCCCCTCTTCGCCGCGCAGCATCGAGAGCGTCAATTCTCCCACGTCCTCCGGGCGCGTCTTGGCCGCCGAACTGGAGGCCAGTTTCAACAACAAGGGTGACGACAACAGCCGGTGCATCCAGCGCGGCGCCTTGCGGAAAAATGAAGACTTCTGCTCCAAATAAACGCTGATGCCGCCAAAGAAAATCGGGGTGCCGCGGCTCTGGTCCTCATCCTCCAGAGTCAATGGCAAATATAACGGCACCATCGTCACCTGATGGCCCTGCTGGCGCAGTGCGGCCACCAGTGCGTTGTCGCGAAAGCACCCCCCGCAAAACATTTTGCCCGCTCCCGGTGTGATTTGAATTATTCTCATCCCATCCGTTGTTTTGTTCTGTTCATTACAGGAAGTTTCAAGAATGCCGCCAGTGTTGTGGCACAATTTTGGGCCCCTTGTTCCCCTATGCCATATCCTAATAACTGTGACTCATTGGGTCTGACTGAAACCAATGAAATTGAAAACAGATAGTCCGGGCCGTGCTTTGACGAATTCCAGTATTTGGTAATTTCAATAGCCTGAAATTCATCCAGACGGTTTTGATGGTGTTGCTTTCCAAACAAACCAATTTTTGTAGCAATCAGCCGTTTCCTTTCAATATCCAGAGTAAATTCAGAGTCGGTGAGTGAAAGCCAATATCCCAAAAATAAAAAAATGGTGCCCAGTGATCCTGCAATCAATGCCTTAGTCAGAATGAATGGTTTGCCGACAAACAGATTAAAAACAAATGCGCCTAATGTGGCTGCGCCTAGAAGAATAAAAGGAAGTCCCAGTAATTTGTAAAAACCATATCCATTCCTGATTATAATCAGAGAAGGATTGCCAAGCGGAATAAGCTTTAGTCCGGCTTTCACGTCTCACGTATTACTTATTTTTCACCTAACGGCACGCCGTATGGAAGATTCCCAGGAATTTCGCAAAACTCCCCCACGGCGCTCCACAGCCGCGAAAAATCCTTGTTCACGTCGCCGGAGAGACAGTGAGTAATGTCCCCCGCGAGGGCCGGATACTTATCGATGACCTTCTTGAACGAGAAGTTCGGGTCGTAAAAGGCGTAAACCAGTTTGCGCATGTTCTCAACGCCCTCGCGCATGCTCCGGCCGTATTCGGCAAAGCGCGACGGCGAAAAATCGTTCTCCCGGATTGCTTGCGACACCTGCTCACCGGCGAGAACGCCGCTCTTAAGAGCAAGCATCAGGCCAGATGAAAACACCGGATCCAGGAACACCAGGGCATCGCCCGCCAGCAGCAGCCCTTCGCTCGCGCAATACCGCGAATGAAATGAAAACTCATGGGTCACGTAGTAAGGCCCGACCTGGCGGCCGCACGACAAATACTCCTTGATCCAGAGATTCTGTTCCACCTCGCGCGCGAAGATTTGGCCCAGGTCCTTCACGCCGCCGCGCGTGAGATATTTCCCCTCGGCCACCACACCGACGCTCACCCGGTCGTTGTGCTGCGGAATGTACCAGAACCATCCCTTCTCCGGCACGAACGCGACGGTCGTGGCGCCCTCGTCCACGCCCGCATCGCGTTTGGCGCCCTCGTAGTAGGTCCAGACCGCGACTTTGTTCAAAAACGGATCGCGCACCCGCCAGCCGTTCCGCACCGCGGCAAATGACTCCTTGCCGGTGCAATCAATGGTCATCGGCGCAAAAAATTCCTCCACGATGCCGTTCTTATTTTTTGCGCGAATGCCAACAACTTTGTCTGTAGGAGCCGACGCAGGGAGGCTCTGCTCATTTTCTAAAGAATGAGACTCGTTACCTCGTCTCCTACGAATGAGTTCGACGACTTCCATTTCTTCGCGAACGATTGCGCCGCGTTCACGGGCATTATTCAAAAGCATTTCGTCGAACTCCGAGCGCACGACCTGCCAGGTCTGGGCAATGGTGTCGCGGTCGTATCTTGTGAAAAAATAAAACGGCTGGGAGGCCTTTCCGGACGGGGAAACGAACTGCACGCTGTACTTTTTGACGAACTGCGACTGCTTCATTCTCTCAACGAGACCCAGCCTTTCGAGAGGTTGATACGTGAACGGCAGCAGCGATTCGCCGATGTGGTAGCGGGGAAACTTTTCGCGCTCAAGCACCAGCACCCGGTGGCCTTTTTCGGCCAGCACCGCCGCCGCGCTCGACCCCGCCGGGCCGCCGCCTATGATGATGGCGTCAAAGTAATTGTCGTCTTGCATTGGCGATAAGGAATGCGTGAAACGTGAAAACTGTCTCACGTCTCACGCTTTACGTTTTGTCACGGCGGCAATATTTCGACAATTTCAGCCAAGGGCCGGTCCCAGGGATCGACCAGCGTGTTGCGCCGTCCATACAGCGTTGGTGTGCCGGTAAGCTTCAGTGCGGCGCCGATTTCCTCGTCGGCGGCGACCGTGAGATACGAACTGGGCCGGCTGCCGTGAGGAATCTTGTAATCGCGCAGAATGGTGCCCAGCGGGCGATGCTCCTTCAAAATCTCCTGTTGCGCGTCGTGCGGAAACAGATCGAGCACAATTTTGATGGCGCCGTACTCGACTGGCTTCTCGCTCCCGTTGAGCAACAGGACCACCTTGCGGAAATACTCATTTTCAAAGTTGTGCCGCGACAGCACTCGAATGTGAATTTCGCCGCCGTGATGCTTTTCCAGCGTTGGCGTCATGTCGCTCTCATGCACCAGGAGCGAGCGGTAGGGTTCTGGCATTTCGTCGGACTTCACGCGGCCGATGGCAGGAAGCGGCTTGCCGCTTTGCGCGTAAAATTCATCCAGCGGATAAATGTGGGAGAAGACCGCCATTGGTGAGAACGGTTCGTGCGCGGGTTTGGTATGTAAGTCATGCATAACGTGCGTTCCTGTGTTGCGGGAGGAAAAACTCATGCAGCAAGCGGTCCACTTGCAGCAATCCATCCCGGTTTAAATGTACCCCATCGGCGTCCACTTTCGCAAAACCCCAGTCCTGTAGCGTCTGGAGCGGCGCGGCGAAACGCCGGCGCGGGTCCACCCCGAATTTTTTCGCAAAGTAATCGAATTGCAGCCGCCCGAGCTTGAGCTGCAAAACGAACTCGCGGATCAGCTTCTCCTCGTCCGTCGGCGTCAGCGCGCGATAAATCGGCAGTTCGCCCGCGCTGACCTTGGCCACATAATGCTCGAAGTCGTGGTGATTCTGGTAATGCGTGCCGCTGAAATGGCCGAAGCTCGCCACACCCAGCGACAGCAAATCCGCGCCGGCCCACAGCTTGTCACGGTAAACGAATTTGGCCGTCTGCTTGTTTTTCACGGCTGTGTAGGCGCTGGCCACGGTGTAGCCGGTTTTTTCCAATTCGCCGAAGGCGTAGGCCACCCAGGCGCGTTTGGTGTCCCAGTCGGCCACGGGCGCGACCAGCTTTCCCTCGGCTTTCATTTGCTGATAAATCGCCGTGTTGTAGGGCACTTCCATCTGGTAGATCGTCACGCTGTCGGGCGACAGCTCAATGGTCTTGGCCACGCAGTCGCGCCAGTTGTCCTCGGTTTCCTCGACCATGCCGGCGATGAGATCAATGTTGACCTGCGGAAAGCCCAGTTCGCGCGCGTAGCCGTAGGCGCGGTAAACTTCCTTGGAGCGATGGGCGCGCCCGTTGATTTCAAGGATGTGATCGGAAAAATTTTCGATGCCGAGCGACAACCGCGTCACGCCCATGTCGCGGATGGCTTTTAATTTGTGATCGGTGAGGGTGCCTGGCTCGCATTCAAAAGTGACTTCCTCGACGCCGTCCCATGGAATCAACGCCTTCATCCCGTCAGTGAGATATTTTAATTGATCCACGGATAAATAAGAGGGAGTCCCTCCGCCGAAATAGACGAAGTTGGCGTTTCGCCCGCCGATGACCGGCTTTTTGGCGTAGATGGAAAGCTCCTGGAGCGCCGCGTCAATGTAGCCGCGAATCGCCGCCGAATCCTTGTCGGTGTACACCTTGAAGTAGCAGAAGTGGCAGCGCTTGCGGCAGAAGGGAATGTGCAGGTAGATGCCCAGCGGCGGTGTTGCGGGCGAAACGTGATCCGTGAAGCGTGAAACGTAATTGGCCAGTGGCGGTTTCCCGATGGCATCGAGAATTTGCGGCACAAGCTCCGGCTTCCAGAACGAAAACGGCGGGTAGTTGGAAACGAAATAGTTGCCCACC
>CALJZV010000588.1 GCA_937983475.1 uncultured Verrucomicrobiales bacterium | reverse complement strand
ATGGTCTGTTCCAGTTCGCGAAGCTCCAGCAGCTTCTTTTCTGCGGCTTGCTTGCTTTTGTCGCGCTCGTCGGCGGAAACGGCCTGGTCGTTGGACTTGTCGAGAAGGCGCTTCCACTCCTCCTCGCCTTTGCGGAAGGTTTCGATGTAATCCTTGCGCTCCTTTTCGAGGTCGGAGGCTTCGTCTTTAAGAAGCGTGTCGGCCTGCTTGGTTTTGTAGTAATTATCAAAAACCTTGCGGAGGTCGATGGTGGCGGTTTTGCCTTGGGCTTGGGCTGAGAACGCGCAGGCGGTTGCCAGTGTGAGAATGGCCAGGAATTGTTTCATGATTAATTGTGCGGATTAAAATTCGCGGGTGTAGCCGACGCCAAATTGAAAGCGGCCGCTTCCGCTGACGTCGCTGTCGTGGTTGATGGGCACGCCGTAATCGAGGCGAAGCGGGCCAATGGGAAGGTTGATGCGCAAGCCCACCCCCCAGTTGTCGGAGAAGGCTTTGCGACCCTTGGCGTCGAAGCTGTAAGCGTCTTCAAATACATTGCCAATATCATAGAACATCGCAAAGCGCAGACGTTCAATAATCGGCAAACTATATTCAGCGGAGGCGAAGTAATAGGTTTCGCCGCCGAGAGGTTCGCCGGTGGAGTCCCGAGGACCGACATCACGATAACGGTAACCACGCAGGGAATATAGCCCACCCAGGAACCAGCGGTCAAAAATGGGAACCCGAGGGCTGCCGCGGTCGCCACTGCCATAATCATCCACAACACCGACGCGCCCGGCCAACTCGATAATGTGACCCTCAAAGAAACCAGGGAAGTACCAGGCGGTGCGTCCTTCCAGTCGGTAAAAATCAACGTCGCCGCCTAAACCGGCGAGTTCAGTGAGCAGTTCGGTGCGTTGCCCTCGGCTTGGCAGCAAGGCGCTGTTGCGCGTGTCGTAAGCCAAGGAGGATCCAACCTTGGAGATTAAACGGCTGCCGCTTTCCAAGGCGATTTCCGGGGAAATGTCGTCCTTGCGCAAATTCAGGTCCACGTTTTCCAGGGTGTAGCTGACCTTCCCGATCAGGAAATCGCTCCAGAGGGCGCGAGTCAGGCTCAGGCTGCCGCCGGTCCGGGTTTCCTCATAAAGATCGCGACGGCTGACGAAGTTCAACTCGCGGTGATACAGGTCCACGCCCAGCGCGAGCTTGCGGTCCAGGAACCACGGTTCCACAAAGGAAATCTGGTAGTCCTGCCGTTTGGTGCCGACCTGGGCGCGCAGGCGGAATTTCTGCCCTGCGCCGGTGAACGTGGGTGGCTTGAACAAATCGAAGTTTGCCTGACTGACCTCCACGAAGCCGACGACGCTGTCCACAGAGCTCAATCCCGCGCCCAGTGTGAAGTTGCCGGTGTTCTTTTCCTCGACGCCGATGACGAGGTTTTTTCGGTCAGGAACGTCGGTGTCCTCGGGGCGAGGCTCGACTTTTTCAAAGTAATTGAGGCCCTCGAGGCGGTCTTTGCTGAGTTTGACCCGTGTGGTGTCGAAGACTTCGCCAGGGTAGATGGCCAGTTCGCGCCGGATGACCTTGTCCTTGGTTTTCTCATTGCCCTTGATGTCGATTTTTTCAACGAACGCCTTTTGGCCCTCCTGGATTTCATACACCAAGTCCATCGTGCCCGCGGTGGTGTTGGGGCGCTTGACCGCGCTGACGCGCAGGTCGATGTAGCCCTTGGAGCCATAGAAGTCGCGGATGGCCTCGATGTCCTTGGACAGTCCTTTGGGAGTGAAGGTTTCGTCCACGATCATGGAAACGCGGACTGGCTTCCCCGCAACGGTGATGCCCTTGAGAATTTCCTCCTGGGTGAACAGTTCATTTCCCTTAAAGTCCACTGCGCCGACCTTGTATTGCTTGCCTTCTGAAAGTTGGAAGCGAATAACGAGTTTCTTGTCATCGATGTAGTCGAACTTGATGTCCTCGATTTCAAAATCGATGTAACCGGCGTTCTGGTAGAACTCGATGAGGCGCTCCTTGTCGTCGGCAAATTGCTCGTCCTTGAGCACGCCGCTGCCGGTCAGCCAGGAGAACATCCAGCGCCGTTTGGTCTTGAGCACCTTGCGGAGCTTCTTCTGGGAAAACGCGTCGGCGCCCTCGAAAACGATGTCCTTGATTTTTGTTTTTCCGGTTTCATTTACCTCAAAGGTGACCGTGCCTCGCCCGGCGTTTTCATCAATGCTCAACAATGGTTTTACCGTGGTTTTCTGGTAACCGACCTTCTGGTACATCTTTTCGATTTCCCGGGCGTCGGAGAACAGTTTCTTCTCGTCCAAAGGCTCGCCGACCTTGGAGGTGACTTTTTTCTGGAGCTTGGTGTTGTTGAAGCGTTTGTTGCCGGTGTATTTGATGTCGGTGATGGTCGGGTTGCCCTGCACCACATAGGTGAGAACGATGCCCGCGGGGGTCATTTCGTCGGCGACCCGGATATTGTAGAAATAACCGGTGGCATAGAGGTTGCGCACGTCGTCGTCCACCCGTCCGGGCTGGTAAACGTCCCCTTCTTTGATGCGAATGTTGCCTTGGATGAGCGCATCGCTGGCCGCGGGCGGGCCGACATGCCGAATCTCGATTTTGCTGACTGTTGGGGGTTGTGGCTGGCCGCAGAGGACGTGCAAACCCGCCAGTAACAGAAGTGCGACCAATGCAGGAAGCTTCGGGGTGAACAAGGATTTCATTTTTAGCTGTCTATCGGAATGTCATCGGCGCCGACTTTGGCGGCGCTCTCAAATCGAGTAAAGGACTTCAAAAACGTCAAAGGAACGTCGCCGGCCGGGCCGTTGCGCTGATTGGCGATCACCAGGACAACGGGCACGGCATCATTTTCCGACGGCCCTTCTTCGTCGTCGCCGGCCTGAGTTTTATACAACAGGGCGACCAGGTCGGCGTCCTGCTCGATGGCGCCGGACTCGCGCAAATCAGACAGCCGCGGCTTGCGGCTTTTGTCTTTCTCAAGTTCGCGGTTCAACTGGCTCAACACGATGATGGGAACGCTCAGTTCCTTGGCCAGCGCCTTGATGCCATTGGAGATGTCCGCGATCTCCTGCTGCCGGTTTTCCTTCGAACGCGCGGCAGTAGAATGGAGCAGTTGTAAGTAGTCAATGACAAAGAGCTTGATGCCGTGCTGCTGGTGCATGCGCCGGGCCTTGGCGCGGAGCTGGAGAATGGAAAGGCCCGGTGTGTCGTCAATAAAAAGAGGCGCGCTGGAGAGCTTGCCCGTGGCGGCGACCAGCTTGGGAAAATCGCGCTCGGACATGAAGCCGTCGCGGATGTTCCGCAGGTTCACCCGGGAATGCGAGCAGAGCATGCGCAGCACCAGCGACTGGGCGGTCATTTCCAGGCTGAACACGCCCACCGGCAGTTTTTCCTCCAGCACCACGTGCTCGGCGATGTTCATGGCCAGGGAGGTTTTGCCCATGCTCGGGCGCGCCGCGATGATGATCATGTCGCCGCTTTGCAGTCCGCTGGTCATCTTGTCCAAATCATGGAAACCGGTGGCGATACCCGTGAGCGCTCCCTTGCGGTTGAAAAAGTCCTCGATCATGGTCACCGCGTTCTGGACCAGTTTCTTCATGGACTTGTCGTTGGACTCCACCCTCGATTCCACAATTTGCAGAATGTCCCGTTCGGTCTCGTCCAGAAGCTGGTCCACCTCGCCCTCATGATCGTACGCCCGGCTGACGATGTCCGTGCAGGTGGTGATCATTTTCCGCAGGACATATTTTTCGTAAACGATATCCAGGTAATACTTGATGTTTGCTGCCGAGGGGACCACATCCAGCAGTGAGGAGAGGTAGGCCAGGCCGCCGACTGATTCCAATTGCTGCCGGTTTTTAAGCCATTGCTGGAGCGTGATGAGGTCGATGGCCTCCTTCTTCTCATACATTTCCGACAGCGCCTCGAAAATGGACCGGTGCCTCAGGTCGTAAAACATCTCCGGGCCGTTGCGGAACCGCTCCAGGCAT
>CALJZV010000587.1 GCA_937983475.1 uncultured Verrucomicrobiales bacterium | reverse complement strand
GGCGACCACCGAGATCTACACTCTTTCCCTACACGACGCTCTTCCGATCTACAGCTTGGCGGAGCAGGCCGACGGGAAGATTCTGGTAGGCGGCCTCTTCAGCACGCTAGGCGGGCAAACGCGCAATCGGATTGCCCGGCTCCACGCCGACGGAACGCTTGACACCAGCTTCAATCCGGGTGCTGGCGGCAGTGTTTTCAGCCTGGCAGTGCAAGCCGATGGGAAGATTCTGGTGGGCGGCGCCTTTACCGCGCTAGGCGGGCAAACGCGCAACCGGATCGCCCGGCTCCACGCGGATGGGACGCTCGACACCGGGTTCAACCCGGGCGCGAGCAGCGCTGTTAACAGCCTGGCAGTGCAGGCCGATGGGAAGATTCTAGTGGGTGGTGCCTTTACCACGCTTGGCGGTCAATCGCGCAACTTTATCGCCCGGCTTCATACTGACGGGACGCTGGACGCCGGCTTTAACCCTGGTGCGAACAACATCGTTTGGAGTCTGGCAGCACAGGCAGACGGGAAGATTCTGATTGGCGGTTCTTACACCACCATGGGTGGGCAGGCGCGCAACTATATTACCCGGCTGAACAATGAGCCAGCCACGCAGTCGCTGACGGTGCCCGATGCCACACGAGTGCAATGGTTGCGAGGCGGCAGCGCGCCCGAAATCGAACAGGTGATCTTTGAACTGAGCGCCGACGGTAACAACTGGACGTTACTAGGCAGCGGCACGCGGATCAGTAGCGGCTGGGAGCGGAGCAGTCTGAGTCTTCCGGCCAGCGGCTTTGTGCGAGCGCGCGGCCGGGCTACCGGCGGTCGTTACAACGGCAGTTCGGGCCTGATCGAGCAGGTTGTGCCATTTTCCGGTGAGCCGCCACAACCCTTGATCATCTTTACATCCGACGGCAGCTTCGGTTTCACCAACGGACAGTTCGGCTTCAACATCACCGGGTCGAGCGGGCAGCAGGTGGTCGTGGAAATGTCTCCCACGTTGTTGCCGGGCAGTTGGACGCCCGTCTGGACCAACACGCTGGGCAGTGGCCCGCTGCATTTTCAGGATGCGTCCACCAATGCCCCCGCCACCCGTTATTTCCGGATTCGCGTGGGGGAATGAGGCCGGCGACGTTGCCCAAACGGCAGGCCTTTTAAGCTGTCGCGGTCGAATGTTGGTTTTGCGGATGGCTTGGCGCGCGGAATTTTCACACGAACGGACGTGCGGTTTTTGGGGCTCCGGTTATCTCCAGCCATCGCCTGAGCAATGTTTTTAATTTACCCAAAGGCGACGGCGGCCCTCATTCCGCCAGCAGTTTCTGGCAGGCGGCCTTGAGTTTTTTGAAGTTCGCCTCGGATTTCGCCTCGATGTAGCAGCGGAAGACCGGCTCGGTGCCGCTCGCCCGAAAGGCGACCCATTCGCGGTTGGGCAGCAGAAACTTGAACCCGTCGGTGGTGATGAATTGCTCCACTTTGAACGCGCCGATCTTGTCCAGGCCGGAGGCGAGTTTCCTGAGCAGCACGTCCTTTTTCTCCGGGGCAATGTGGATGTTGATCCGGTCGGTGAAGAACGGCCCGGTTTTCTTTTCCAGTTCCTTGAGGATTTGCTTGAGCGTTTTGCGCTCCATGGCCACCAGCTCGGCCAGCAACAGGCAGGCAAGAATGCCGTCCTTCTCGGGAACATGGCCCTTGACGCTCAGCCCGCCGGATTCCTCGCCGCCGACAATGATCGGCTCGCTTTCCATCAAGGCACCGATGTATTTGAAGCCGACGGGTGTCTCGTGAATTTTCACGCCGAGCAGTTCCGCCACGGCGTCCACCTGATGGCTGGTCGGGACGGTGCGAACCGCCGCGCCGGTCCAGCCGCGATTCTTCTTCAGGTGATACAGCGTCAGCGCAAGCACCTGGTTGGGCGTCATCCAGGTGCCGTCCTTGTCCACGACACCGAAGCGGTCGGCGTCGCCGTCGGTGGCCAGGCCCAATTGCGCCTTGCCGCCGCGGATGGTCTTGCGGACGTCCTCCAGATGGTCCGCGCTCGGCTCCGGCGGATGTCCGCCGAACAGGGGGTTGAGTTCGCGATGGAAAACGGTGAGTTTGGCTCCGGCCTCTTCCAGCAACGTGTCCAGGTAGCCGCGCCCACAGCCGTGCATCAAGTCCAGGGCGATCTTGAGGTTCGCCTTCCGGATGGCGGCAAAGTCCACGAGCTTTTTAATTTGCTTAAAGTAATCGGGCAGCGGGTCAATCGTCTTGCACTCGAAAGTGCCGACAACCGCCGATTTGAACGTCCAGTTTTCCTTCTGCAACCGCTCGATAGTGGCCTCGATTTTTTTGGTGACCTCCGGGGGCGCGCCCGCGCCGTCGTGCCGGGAATACTTGAAGCCGGAATATTCGGGCGGATTGTGGCTGGCGGTGATGTTGATGCCGCCGATGGCCTTGCGCTTGCGGATGGTGTAGGAGAGCACCGGGGTCGGTATGTCGCGGTTGCCGAGCAGGGGATTGAGGCCGTTGGCCGCGAACACCTCGGCGACCGCCAGGGCGAATTCTCGGCCCAAAAACCGGCAGTCGTGCGCGATGATGACGTCGGGCTGGCGCCTGTGGAGGGGCGATTGCGGGTTGGCCAGTTCTGACTTGAGGTGCTCCGCGACGGCCTGCGAGGCGATGCGGACCTTGTCAAAAGTAAATTCACGCGCGATGAGCGCGCGCCAGCCTGCGGTGCCGAACTTGATGGAGTTTGACATAAATGAACCGGGAAACGGGATGCCTGAACGGCATCAAAAGGCTAAACATTCAGGGGGCGCAATCAGCTTTTCCAATCGAACGCCTTTTTCTTCAGGGCGTAAATGTAGCCGATGAACAGGATGCCGAGGAACGAGATCATGGCGCCAAAAATCAGGGTGGCATTGTCCCGGAGCATGTCCTTGTAAACGACGGCCCACGGGTAGAGGAACACGACCTCGATGTCGAACAGGATGAACAGCATGGCCACCAGGTAGAATTTGACCGAGAGCCTTGAGCTGCCTTCGCCCACGGGCAGCATGCCGCACTCGTAGGGAATGTTTTTGGTTTTGGCGGTGCGAATGCGGTTGCGATTGGCCCATTTGCCCGCCAGGACCGACAGTAACAGGTTGCCGCCCGCGAAGGCGACAGCGACGCCCGCCAAAATCAGGATCGGAATATATTGTGCCAACTGAGATTCCATGCGGCGAAATTAGAAACGCGACGCCGGGTTGGCAAGCGGAGAAAGTGTTTTCTTGCCGGCCAGCCTTTGCCGTTTGCCCAACAAATGATGAGCAAAACCATGTAGGATGCGCCCTCGCAGTCGGTTCAGAGTGGAGAATGTGGGGATTGCGCTGAAGTTTGCCTTGAGGAGATTTCGATGAGAGTGCTGCTTAAAAAAAAGGAGTTGGGAGGGTATTACCTGGATGACGAGCATTGGATTCAGAACGCGGAGGAGGCAAAAGCCTTTGAGTCCTCATCGCAAGCGCTGGAATTTTGCCGCCAAAAGCAATGGGAGGGCGTTCAGATCGTATTGAAATTCGACAGCGACCGGTACGACTTGATTTTGCCTTCGCTTGTTTCAGTGGGCGATTTGCCACCCACCGGAGCGACATCATGAATCAGGGCTACGATTTTTGGGGAGTGTCCTTCCGGGGAAATAAAACCGCGGGCTCGCCGGTTTGGTGCCCCGGTTTGAGGGTGCCCCACTGTGCCTCGGTAAACGCCGATGGCCCGGAGGGAAGCGCAAGCTGCTCGTAAATTTTTTGCGCGGTCGCCGGCAGAAACGGAGCCAGCAGCACGGCCAGAATGCGGCAGACTTCGCACAAATTATAAAGCACTTCATCCAGTCGCGCGGCCTTTGCGGGATCTTTTGCCAGGCGGAAGGGGGCGGTTTGCTCCACGTATTGATTGGCGCGATTCACCAGGCTCCAGATGGCAATCAACGCGTCCTGCAGTTCGTTCTCGCGCAGCAAGCGGACGGTTTCCTCGACGGCCTTTTGCGCTTCCGGGGCCAGTTCGTTGGATTGGGCGGGAATGATGCCGCCGCGATAGCGCTTGAGCATCGAGAGCGATCGGTTGACGAGATTGCCCAGACCATTGGCCAGTTCCGCCGAATAGCGGGACTGGAAGCCTGAGTCGGTCCAGTTGCCGTCCGGGCCGATGGCCAGTTCCCTCACGACGTAATATCGGAAGGCGTCCAGGCCCCATTCATCAATGACCGCGATGGGGTCCACCGAAACCCCGGTGCTTTTGCTGAGCTTTTGGCCATCCTTCTGCCACCAGCCGTGAACGAGCAGTTTTTGGGGCAGAGGCAGCCCGATGGCCTTGAGCATGATGGGCCAGTAAACGGCGTGAAATTTCAGGATGTCCTTGCCGATGACATGGGCGTCAGCGGGCCAAAGCGCCAGAGGATCGGCTTGCGGGGCGGAGGTTCCAATGGCTTTGCAAACCGCAGGGTCGCCGTGCGCCGCGGGAATGCTGATGTAATTGACCAAGGCATCGAACCAGACATACGTCACAAAGTCCTCTCCGAAGGGAACCGGAATGCCCCAGCTCAAGCGCGAGGAAGGACGGGTGACGCAGAGGTCCTCCAGCGGCTCGCTTTTGAGGAACCCGAGCACTTCAGTTCGCCGATAGGTGGGGCAAATGAATTCAGGGTTGGCCTCGATGTAGTCTATCAGCCATTGCTGATGATCCTTGAGGCGGAAGTAATAATTGTCTTCGGAAAGCTCAATCACTTTGCCATACGAGGGATCAAAGGAGCCGTCGGGCAGGCGGTCCTTTTCCGTCAAAAAGGTTTCGGCGCTGGTGGAATAAAATCCGCGATAGGTGTCCTTGTAAAAATGCCCCTCGGAATGCAGTTTGGCCAGAATGGCCTGGACGGCCTCCTTGTGGCGGGATTGCGTGGTGCGGACGAAATCCTGGTGGGTCAGCCCGAGCTTCTCGGCGAAGCGCTTCCAGCTTTCCGACAATTCATCGCAGTAGGCTTGCGGTGATTTGCTTTCGGCGACGGCGGCCTGCTGGACTTTCTGGCCATGTTCATCCAAGCCGGTCAGGAAAAAGACCTCCTCGCCCAGGGAACGGCGCGCACGCGCGATGACATCGGCAAGGACTTTTTCGTAGGCGTGGCCCAGGTGCGGTTGGCCGTTGACGTAATCGATGGCGGTGGTGATGTAAAACCGTTTGCTCATGCGGCGGGTAAATTGACGGAGGAAGCGTTGCTTGGCAATGGCGGCGGTTGTGTGCTTTCAGGGAAATAAAAGGCGCGCCCGCTGCCGGCCTATTTGCTGATGCCCCGTTCGCTCGAGCGGACAAACCGGACCAGATGCTCGATTTCCGGGAGCCTGGGAAGGTCCGCTTCGATTTTGGCAAGGGCGTTGGAGATGGTGAGCCCTTCGCGAAACAGGATTTTGTAGGCCTGGCGTAAGGCTGACTGCGCCTCCTCGGAGACGCCTTTGCGCTCCATGGCGACCTTGTTGATGGTGCGGGTTTCCGCCGGGTTGCCGTCCGCCAGCATGAACGGCGGCACGTCCTGCACCACCTTGGAACAGCCGCCGATGATGGCCATCTTGCCGATGCGGCAGAACTGATGCACAGCGGCAAGTCCGCCAATCACCGCGTGGTCCTCGACGGTGACGTGGCCGGCGAGCGTGCCGACGTTGGACATGATCACGTGGCTGCCCAGGGTGACATTATGGGCGATGTGGCAGTAGGCCAGAATGTGATTGTGGGAGCCCACCGAGGTCACTTCGCCGTCGCTGGTGGCGCTGTTGATGGTGACGTATTCACGAAATGTGTTGTTGTCGCCGATGACTGTGCGGGTGAGGCCGCCTTTCCACTTCAGGTCCTGGGTTTTGAGTCCGATGCTGGCAAACGGGAAGATTTCATTGCCACTGCCCAGTTCGGTGTGCCCGTCAATGACCACGTGCGAATGCAGTTTGCACTTGTCGCCAAGGAAACCGTGCTCGCCAATGACGCAATAAGGGCCGATCTCGCAACCCTCGCCAATGCGGGCCTTGGGATGAATGATTGCCGTGGGGTGGATTGAGGCCATGGAGTTAACTTTCAATCAGCATGAAGGTGACATCGGCTTCACTGACCGCTTCGCCATCGACGGAGCAGACGCCCTTGGCCTTGCCGATTTTGCCGCGAGCCTTGGTGAGCTCCACGTCAATCACCAGCGTGTCACCGGGGCGAACCGGCTTGCGCCATTTGACGTTTTCAGCCGCCATGAAGTAGGCCAGCTTTCCGGCGTTCTCAATTTGCTTGAGCATGAGAATGCCGGCCACCTGTGCAATGGCTTCCAACTGGAGAACCCCGGGCATGATGGGATGATTGGGAAAGTGGCCCTGGAAATAGGGCTCGTTGACGCTGACATTTTTGACGCCGGTGATGTTGTTGCCGTCGATTTTGGTCACCTTGTCCACCATCAGGAACGGATAGCGGTGGGGCAGGATTTTCATGACCTGCATGATGTCCAGCACCATGCCGTCCTTGACCAGGGGCTCCTTGTCGGTTGATTGCGCCGAAGTTTTTTGAGCGGCGGGCGGCGGCGGGGCAAAGGTCTGGACCGTTTGCAGCGGCTTGCGCATCTGGGCGACGATCTGGCGGGCCATTTCGCAGTTGGCCTGGTGCCCCGGCTTGGCTGCGATGATGTGGCCCCGAATGGGCCGGCCAATCAGGGACAAGTCACCGATGATGTCGAGGATCTTGTGACGGACAAATTCGTCCCGGAACCGCAACGGCTCGGTCGTCAGGATGGCGTCATCGCGGATCACCACGGCGTTTTCCAGGCTGCCGCCCTTGATCAGCCCGCTTTTGATTAGAAATTCGATTTCCTCGTAGAAACAAAAGGTCCGGGCCGGGGCAATTTCCTTCTCCCAGGTTTCCGGTGTGATCTCCAGACTTAGAAACTGCGTGAACCGCCCCTTTTTGTCCGCGCTGGTGCATGTGATTTTAAAGCCGTCATGGGGAAAAACGGACATGATGGTTTCGCCCTGCTCAAACTCAATGGGGGAGGTGACGGCGTAGGCTTCGCGGCGTTCATTCTGCTGGGCAATCCCGGAGGCGCGAATCAACTTCATGTATTCCCGTGAACTGCCGTCGCCGATGGGCGGCTCGTTGGCGTCCAGTTCCACAATGGCGTTGTCGACGCCCGTTCCGGCAAACGCGGCCAGCACGTGCTCCACGGTGTGAATCTTCGCGTTGCCTTTGGAAAGCGTGGTGGACCGGTTGGTGGCATTGACATACTCGACATCCGCCTCGATTTCCGGTCGGCCATCCAGGTCCACGCGGCGGAAGCGGATGCCGGTGTTAGGAGGCGCGGGCAGGAAAGTCATGGTGACCTTGTTGCCACTGTGCAATCCAACGCCAGAAAAACTGGCGGATTGACGAAGTGTTTGTTGCTGTAACACGGGGCGCATTTAACAAACCGGCATCGCCCTTGGCAAGCGGTCTGTCTTGAAAAACCCGCCCGGAAGCCACGTACCTGGCGCAATTGCGTAAGGACCGCTCAGGTTGCCAAGGCAGAATGACGGCTTATTTTCCTAAAAGGAGTGTTTCCGAAACAAGGAACCCAAGAGACCCTAATGGAGGTAACGCCTCAATTCATCGCGAAGGAGGAATGGCTTGTTTACAAAACGGCCATGGAGGCGGCGCGTGAAGCCGGCGTGCCTTTTCTGGTGGCGGGCGCGTTTGCGCTGGGCGTTTACACCGGTCGCTGGCGATCCACCAAGGACATTGACCTGATCGTGATGCCCCATCATCGGGCAGCCATCATCCAGGCTCTGGAAAATGCCGGCTTTGAGGATTTCTACGCCCAGACGCCTTATGACCGGGGGTGGATTTACCGGTCCACGCGCGGCGGATACATCGTGGATGTCATCTGGCGCATGGCAAACCGCCGGTCGGACGTCGATGCCGAGTGGTTTGATCATGCCGTGAATGTCCGTGTTGGCGGCACGGGGTTTGCCGTGATTCCACCGGTGGAACTGCTTTGGCACAAACTCTACGTGCTCCAGCGCGACCGGTGCGACTGGCCCGACGTGCTGAATTTGCTTTACGCGGCGGGCGACAAGCTGGATTGGGCGCGCCTGCTGCGACGCGCCGGCCCGGATGCGCGGCTGCTCGAGGCGGTTATGGTGGTGTTTGAGTGGATGTGTCCCGGGCGCATCAACGCCTTGCCGGGCTGGTTGCGTGAGCGGTTTCACCTGGAAGCGCAATCCCCGGACGCTCCTGAAATACTGCCGCACCGCGCCAGCCTGCTCGACACCCGGGAATGGTTCGATTCCGTTCCCGAAAAGCATCTGCCCGACCACGCTCAACTTTTTGGCCGCAAATAACTCAAGGAGGAGAAATGTTAATTGGCGCCATGAATCATCCCGCCGAGGATCTGATTGCTGAAATCGAATGGATGGCAGAAATGAGTCTTGGGTTTATTGATTTGACCCTGGAGCCGCCGATGGCGTCGTCTTGGAAGGCCCACCCGATAGAAATCCGCAAGGCGCTTGAGCGCCACCGTCTGGAGGCAGTCGGGCATACCGCGTATTACCTGCCAATTGCCTCACCGTTTGAAAATATTCGCCGGGCTGCTGTCGAGGAGTTGGCCCGTTGTTTGGAGGTTTTCGCTGCCATCGGGGTAAAGTGGATGAATATCCATCCCGACGGCCGCGCCCCGCTGCACCCGGAAAATTTTCACGTGGCCAGAAATCTTCAATCCCTGGAGGAGCTGCTGCCGCTGTCGGCCAAACTCGGCGTGGGTTTGATGATGGAAAACATTCCAGGGCGCTTCAACAATGCGGCTCAACTGGCCCAGTTGCTGGATTCCCTGCCGGAATTGGGGCTGCATCTGGATATTGGCCACTGCAATCTGATGGCCGAGGAGAACACCGCCGACGAACTGATTGCGGCATTCGGGGACCGGCTCAAGCACGTTCATTTGCATGACAACAAGGGAGGCAGCGCCGACCTGCACCTGCCGCTGGGCTGCGGCACCATGAAATGGGAACATTACGTCAAGCTGCTCAAGCGCCGCGGATATGACGGCACCATAACGCTCGAGGTGTTCACCGAGGACAAATCGTTTTTGGCCCACAGCCGCGACCTGTTGCGCCAGTCATGGGACAGTGCCTCCTGATTCGGGCGGGTGCTTCCAAGGCGCGCCTTGTTATCGAGGGCTTATCAGATATTGGCCGGTCAAAACACCTCATTGAACCGGCGGGTTTGTCACTGTGCCCAAGCTGTTCAATATTTGCTCCAACTTCGGTATGGCCGGGTTTGTTGCGTTCAAATGTTTCTCGAAGAAAATATTCAAGTCGGTGCCGCTCTTTTGAAGCCAGGCCGGCCCTTCAGGCATTTCCTGAAGACTTTCAATCATGCCGGCAAAATTGCCTTCGATATTGAAGTAAACGCGGTGGCTGAGGACTATTTCCATGTAGTCCAGATATCTCTGTCGGACCCATGGCGCTTCGCTGCCGTCCATTGCCAGAAAAAGTTCCGGCAATTGATCAAAAATCTTTCGTTCGTACGGCTTGGGCGGAAGAGTTCTGGCGGGTGCAAAGTCCGATGGCAGATGAGCCGATAAAAACTTCAACGCCTCCTTGTATTGCCCGTTGGCCATCATTTGCTCGACGGTGACGTTTCGCCGCAGTTCCTGTTGTGGAAAAATGGCGATGCCTGCCCAAAGGACAGACAAAACTGCCAGCGCCGCCAAGGGAGCACCGCTTTTTTCCCGGATTGGGAATGGTTCCAGTTTGCCGACGTTGCGAGAAAGTGGAATGAGAAACAACGCGGCCAGTCCAATCCAAAAAGCTGCATTGGCACTGATGTACAATCCATGGAGCAGCAACTCTTCTTCGGGCGAATTTCTCATGCCGCCCATGCCGGCCATGACCGCCTTGGCGAAGGCTCCGCCAAAAATGTAAAGGCCCAGCACCTCTACGGAGGCCGGAAGGAGGACCCAAAGCAACGTGCGCCACAGTGCGGCCTGCTGCACTACGGAGAAGACCCGCGCCAGCAACAACACCCGCCACAGCGCCACCACGCCAAGCAAAGCCAGGTTGGCTTGCGCGGCTTGATACGAATTTAAAAAACGCTCCACGGGAATGGCGTAAAGCCACCCAATCGGCGCAGTCATCCAGAACAGTCCAAGAAACGACACAAACTGTTCACCGGTCCCCGGATGCGGATCAAACAGCCGCCGATGGATGAACACCGGATAAATCAGCAGGAAAATGAAACACGCCGATCCAAACGAAAAAAGCAGAGGCCCGAACAGCCACAACAACGGCTTTTCGAGGATGTGTGTCTGGTCATAACTGCGGGCTACCGCGGTCATCAGGACAAGCAGGACGCCAGCGGGCAGAGCGGCTTTGCTTCGAGCCAACTCCGTTATGGCCGTTCTGTTTCCAAATTGAAACCGGATGAGAGTGCCGAGGGTCATTTGCAGCCCGATTTATGCCTGGAAAATAAAGAGCTATTTCGCCTTGCCGGGTCTATTCGGGTTCAATTCAACCCTGGGCTGGTCGGGTTTGGCTGAAACCGGATCGGGCCGCATCAACTGCGGCGGGAAGTCCGCGGGCCTGGAGCCGCCTTCGCGCCGCAGATTGTTCATGCCGCCGCGGTCGGGGTTGAGCGGGATGTACATTCCCTCCGTGGCCGCCAGCACATCGAAAAGCTGCCGGTTCATTTTCGTCGCCAGTTCCTTATGCTCCGGGCTGAAGATGAGGTTTTTGGTTTCATCGGGGTCATTCTTGATGTCGTAAAGCTCGTCAATGTCCCACAACCCCTGGTAGCGAATGTATTTGAAGTTGTCCGTCCGCAGCGCGTGCATGGTCGGTGTCTGGGGAAAATTCCGTTCCCAGTAGTATTCATAAAGCAACGTCTCCCTCCAGGGAACTGCCTTCCCTTGGGCGAGCGACAGGAGGCTCCCGCCGTCCATGTGGGCCGGTGTCTTCAGGCCGGCGGCCTCCAGCACCGTGGGGGCGATGTCCAGATTTGCCACCATCTGCTCGACAACCGTGCCGCCCTTGAACAGTTCCGGGCACTGCATAATCATCGGCACGCGCATGGATTCCTCGTAGGCCACGCGCTTGTCGATCAGTCCCTTTTCGCCAAAGTGAAAGCCGTTGTCGCCCATGTAAATGACAAGGGTCGAATCCAATAAATTCTTCTCCCGCAAAAAGTCGAAGACACGGCCTATGCTTTCATCCACCGCCAGCAGCGATTCGCAATAGCTGATGTAAAACTCGGAGATGTCGTTGAGCCGGCCGTGATAGGAAAAATCCACGCCATGCCAACTGTTGCGCTGGTTTTTCAACCACATCGGCTTGCCTTCATAATTTTCCGGAACATCCGCCATGGATTTTGGCGGCGTGAATTTCTTGTCCTTGTAGCGGCCCTTGTGGCGCTCGGCGGGGATGAAGTCGCCGTGAACGGCCTTGTGCGACAGGTAAACCATGAACGGCTTTTCAAGTCTGCGGGAGCGAAGCCAGTCCAAAGCGTAGTCCGTCAACTCGTCGGTGATATAGCCTTTTTGCGGCACGCGCTGGCCATCGACATTCAGGCCGGCCTGAGCCGGAAGGTAATGGCCCTGGCCGCGAAAGCTCACCCACCGGTCAAAGCCCGGCTGGGGATCGTCCTTCTCGCCGCCCATGTGCCATTTGCCAAAAAAAGCCGTCTCGTAACCGGCCGCCTTCAGGTATTGGGAAAAGAAAACGGTGCCCTTGGGAATCGGGTTGTTGTTGTCCACCACGCGATGCTTGTGGGCGTACTGCCCGGTGAGAATGGAGGCCCGGCTTGGTGAACAGAGCGAGGTGGTGACGAACGCGTTCTTCAAATGAACCCCGTTCCGCGCGATGGAATCCATGTTGGGTGTTTCCAGGAACGGATGTCCCATGAAGCCCATCGCGTCGTAACGATGGTCGTCGGACAGGATAAAAATGATGTTGCGCGGCTTGGCTCCGGGAATCTTTTCCAGTTGAACATCGGCTCCGAAGGAAAGCACGGGCACGATCGCCAACATCGCGGTTGCCAAGCGCAGGATTGATGAAGGTAGGCCAGTTGGTTTCATTATGGTGGGCAGGAGAGTAAGAACGCCGCGCCTCTCAGCCAACTAAAAATCCCGATTACCCTTTCTTTCACCAGGGTGTGATTTGAAGCGGGTGATTTATTTTCTTCGGAAATGAGTTTGCGCAGCCAAACCTCGCAACCGGTGTGGCCTCCTCTCCCGGCCTTCGGCCACCCTCTCCTCCATTTTTCGAGGAGAGGGCCGGGGAGAGGAGGCGCTCGCTTTGTGAAACCCGGTACGCGTCAGATCATCCAGAAACAATCACACCCCTTTCACCACAGGGGCGTCGCCATCCGGCTGCTGATTTCCTCCGCGCGAGACATGAGCTCCTTCAACAGTTCGGGCTTTTGCGCCGCCAGGTTGTTCCTTTCCTCCGGGTCGACGGCGAGGTCGAAGAGTTGAAAATCCACGGGCTTCGCCTTGCGTTCCTGTTGGCGGACCAGTTTCCAGTTGCCGTGGCGCAACGCCAGGTTGGAACCATAGCGCCAGAAAAGCGTTTCGTGCGGCGCGCCGGAAACCTCGCCCTTGAGAAAGGGCAGCAGATTGACGCCGTCCCAGTATATTTTCTCCAAACCAGGTACTCCCGCAGCGGCCAGCGCCGTCGGGACAATATCAAGCGCGATGACCGGATGCTCGTAAATGCGCCCGGCGGGAATCCGGCCCTTCCACTGCATCAGGAACGGCACGCGAATGCCGCCCTCCCACAACTGCCCCTTGCCGCCGCGCAATGGCCGGTTGCTCGATGTCAATTCCGCCGTCGGCCCGCCGTTGTCGCTGATGAAAAACACCAGCGTATTCTCCTCAAGGCCCTGTTCGCGCAACTTGCCGAGAATGGTTCCCACGCTGTCGTCCATCGCCGACAGCATGGCGGCAAAGACGCGCCGATGGACATTTTCAATATGCGCAAACCGGTCGAAGTAAAGGGGCGTCGCCTGCATCGGGCTGTGAACCGCGCTGTAGGGCACATACAGGAAGAACGGCTTTTCGCCCTGCCGCTCAATAAATGAAATCGCCTCGCGCGTGATGGCTTTCGTGAAATAAACCGGCTCGGTGATCGCGTTGGTGCCGCGCAGCACCGGATTCTCCGCGTCGTAGGGCGGCTCGTTGGTTCGCAGGTGCGAAATGAGCCCCGGATACCACGGCGGCGCGAAGGTGTGGCCCTCGTGCAGGAATCCGTAAAACTCGTCAAAACCGCGCCGCTGCGGATGAAATGGCTCGGTGCCGCCCAGGTGCCACTTGCCGATGAGCGCCGTCGCGTAACCGGCCGCCTTCAAGTGGTCGGGCAGCGTTTTTTCTGAAAGCGGCAGTCCGATCCTTGGATCCAGATTGCGCGCGCCTGTGACATTCAATTCGTGGCCGAACCGTGTCTGATACCGCCCGGTCAACATCCCGGCGCGCGAGGGACTGCAATAGGGCGAACTGACGTAGCCTTGCGAGAAGCGGACGCCATTCCGCGCAATCGAATCAATGTGCGGCGTGGGAATTTCCGGGTTGCCCTGGCAGTTGAGTTCGCCGTAGCCCAGGTCATCCGCAACGAATAGAACCACATTGGGGCGGGCATCGGCCAAGGCCTGCCAACAAGCTCCTAGAAAATTAAACACCGCGACTGCGCAGAAAATATAGCGGCAAAGCGCGCGCCGAATCAGGTTCATGGAGTGAGACTGCTTGCCCAGAAAAGGAGCGTCAAGCGAAGGGGTGCGATTCAACCTCGTGGGCAAATTGCGCAAAAAAGCCGCGAGCCTTCGTGCAGGCTCGCGGCTGTTAAGTCAGGGACCCAAAATGCCCGGCTAATTGTCGCAGCTCGATGTGTGGATCTGGATGTTGCCGGTGCTGAGAGTCGCAGGGGCAGCCGCGCTGTCGCCGATTTGCAATACAGTGGCCGCGCCGAGGGTTACTTTGAGGTACAACTGGTCTGAGCCAGCCCCTCCTTCGCGATTGTCTATGGCGCGCCCGACAAACGTGACCGGCACCGTCTCTTGCGGGTTTCCGCCGACGCCGCTAAGAATGCCGGTGCCATGGAAGTCAATGATGCGAACATTCACCTTCGGAGACGATGTCGGGTCGCCGGAGCAGGACTCCACGACGATTGACTGACCTTGGAAATGGAGGCCGTTGACGTGATCAATGACATTCCAGTTCCCGCCTTCAGCAGCTCTGGGACTGCAACCTGGATACACAACGCCGCCAAATGAGTAGGCAGGCGTCTTGTTTTTTCCGACAGTTCCGCCGCCTGTCATCCAGCATTGGCCTGGGCGAGGCGGCGTGTCACAAAATTCCCCGGTGAGTTCGAAGTCAACGTACACAGTGTTCTCGTCCACCACTCTGATATTTTTGCAGCTCGGATTGAGCTTGGCGCCAGGCGGGAGGGTGGATTCATCCACGCAGACGGTATATCTGCCGGTGGCTGGAAGGTGAAAATATGCAATCCCAAGGCCGTCGGTTATGGTTTGGCCTGTGATCGAGCCCTCGATGCTGACACCTATGCCATAAGCCGTCCTGTCGTTGGGGCAGGCTACTCTTACTTGAGCTTTAATGATTGTTGCTGACGCCGTGAGAGCGGACAAACCTGTTATACCTGTTATGAGCAGTCCCGATATGAATGTTTTCAAGTTCATTGTATCTCCATTTTGTTGATTTCACCCAAGTCCACTGTCCCCGAAACTCACGCCCCGGCGCGCGGAGAGTGCTTGAGCGGTTGGCAAATAATGGTTGATCGCCGAAAATTGTGAATCGGTACTTAAACAGGGACTCTGTATCCGGAACAAATACTGCCCAAGCAGCGTGCCCCGGCTCCTTCCAGAATTGCAAAAATCCCTCACCCCTGATCCGGAATCTCCTCTTCCATCAACAGTCTCCCCCTGTCGAAATGATCGCACTTAAGCAACATTGCCCCGGTGAATGGTAATACGTAAGTCGAACTCGCGGAGCTCGTCCTCCCGGCGATCGGCGGCCCAAATTCCATCCGCGTGGCTGGATAAAGCGGCCTTGGTAAATTGTGAGGGCGGGCTACGCCGGGTTCACCTCGATGAACTGGCGGCGAACACCGCCATTGCCGGCTTCACAGAGGAAATATCCCTTTTCCTTGGTGCCATCGTGGTTATTGCGGCTGATGGCGCAGCATTTGTTGGTGGTAATGACCGCGTTTCCAAAGGCGCGTTCCGTGAAGCCGTGATGATGCCCGTTGAACACGGCTACGAGGTTGAAATCCCTGAAGCGCTCCAGCAGGTCGTCGGCGTTCATGGGGCGCATCGGTGTCGTTGCGCCCAAAGGAAAATGGGTGAACAGCAGCATCGGTTTGGCGCGGTCGAGCTTGCGCAATTTTGCATCCACCCACGAAAGCGTGCCGGGCTGAATGCGCGTGTCCCTCCATCGGGCGCCCTCGCAGGAATCCAGCCCGATCACCTGCCAGCCTCGATGGTTGAAATGGTAGTTGATGCTCCTGGGAAAAAGCTGGTCCCAGGCCTTCCGCTCATGCTCCGGGGTGAAATCATGGTTGCCCAAAACCGCGTGATAATTAATCCGAAGCGAGCGCAGCATGTCGCGCATCGGCCCGAGTTCCTCCTGTTTTCCGTCCTGAGCCAAATCGCCCACGACAAAACAAAAGTCCGGCCTGGGCCTGATGCTGCGGATGGATTGAGCCACGCGCTCAAACCACGGCCCGCATTTTTCGGTGGAATAATGCGTGTCATTGAGCACCACAAAGCGGAAGGAGCCGCCGAGGGCATTGTCCTTGGCCCGCAGGTGGCCCGGCCAAAGTCCAAGGCTTAACGCTGCGCCTGCGGTTAAATGAAGAAAATTCCGGCGCGAAACAGGCTTGGAAATCAGTGATGCCGTCATTTTTTTGCGGGGCGCATTCGCCTCGTATATTTATTTCAAACTGGCCAGGTATTCGATCAGGTCGCGCAGGTCGCGTTGGGACATCAACGCGCCCAGGCCGTCGGGCATGGCGGAAAGGCCGCGTTCGCGTTTATCCATGTCGGCCTTCTTGATCG
>CALJZV010000586.1 GCA_937983475.1 uncultured Verrucomicrobiales bacterium | reverse complement strand
TGGTAATTTTTCTAAGGGTTTCCGGCAAAAGGACCCTTGCAAAATTAAATGCCTTTGACCTGGTGATCACTGTGGCGCTCGGCTCGACTCTTGCCACAGCGCTTCTCTCCAAGGGGACCGCGTTGATTGATGGGCTTTTCGCCTTCGTTCTCCTGATTTTGTTGCAGTATCTGGTGACGTGGGCCTCGCTCCGGTCCAAGCGTTTCCGAAAACTGGTCAGAAGCGAGCCCTCGCTGGTTTTCTTCCGAGGAGATTTTCTGGATGAGAAACTTTGGGAGCAGCGGTTGCTTCGGGAAGAAGTTTTAGCCGCCATCCGAAGCCAGGGCATTCTGAATCTTGTGCAGGTGGAAGCCGTCATATTGGAGACGGATGGCTCATTTAGCGTCGTCTCAAAATCCGAATCCAGCCGAGGCAAAAATACTTTGGCGGGAATCACGACGAGGGCGACTGATGCCCTCCTCAAGTCAAAACAAAAAATAAAAGATCAATAACCCTGTTGGACATTTCGAATGATTCGCTAACATCTGCATATCAATCACGAACCGAAATATCCTTGGTGTGCAAATAATAGTTAACCAATTGCCGCCCGATGCCGTCCAAGTTACCAAGGCAAAACCGTTTATGAACCGTTTCATTTTTATACTGGCTTGTTGCGCGCTGGGCGCCGGGCTTGTTCGGGCCGATTCGAAGCTCACCGCCCAGCAGATCGAGTTTTTTGAGAAGAATATTCAGCCGATCCTCACCGAGGCCTGTTATAAGTGCCATAGCCATGGCGCCGAGAAAATTCGTGGCGCACTGGTGCTGGACACGCGCGAGGGACTGCTGAAGGGCGGCGAAAATGGCCCAGCAATCATTCCCGGCGATCCGGATAATAGCCTGCTCATTCAAGCGGTTCGCTACACGGATTCTGACCTGAAGATGCCGCCCAAAAACCAGAAGCTTTCGGACGCGCAAATTGCGCTGCTGGAGGAATGGGTCAGAATGGGTGCCCCCGATCCTCGCGAGGGCAAGGCCTACGCGACAGTCGACATGGATGCGGCACGGAAACACTGCGCCTTACCGCCTGTGAGGGAACCGGCATTGCCAAAAGTGAAAAGCAAATCCTGGGTCAAGAGTCCCGTAGATGCTTTCATCCTGGCCAAGCTGGAGGAAAACAAAATGAAGCCCTCCGCGGCTGCCGACAAGCAGACCTTGATCCGGCGCGTAACCTATGACCTGATCGGGTTGCCGCCTACGCCTGAGGAAGTGGACGCCTTTTTGAAGGATAAATCATCCGATGCGTTCGCCAAAGTCGTGGACCGCCTGATGGACTCCCCTCACTATGGCGAGCGCTGGGCGCGGCATTGGCTTGATGTGGCCCGCTATGCTGACACCAAGGGCGACCAAGGCAATCGCGGCGCGGAGACGCGGTTTATTTATTCATTTACCTACCGGGATTACGTCATCAATTCGTTCAATCAGGACAAGCCTTTTGATGAATTTATTATTGAGCAGATCGCCGCAGACCTGCTGCCCATGGGCGATGATAAAAGCGCGCTCGCGGCGCTCGGGTTTTTGACGGTCGGCAACCGCTTTCGCAACGCCGTCAATGAGGTGATCGACGACCGAATTGATGTGGTGACCCGTGGCCTGATGGGCCTGACCGTCTCCTGCGCGCGCTGTCATGATCATAAATTCGATCCGGTGCCGACGGCCGATTACTATTCATTGCACGGAATCTTTGCCAGCACGTTGGAACCGGAGGATTTGCCGCTGCTGGAGCCCATTCGAGAGACGCCGGAATATTTGGATTTTCAAAGGCGACTTGCTGACGCGGAGCAGTCGCTTGGAGAGGCGCAGGAGGAAAACCGCAAGGAAATAGTAAGCATCGTCCGCCGGAAGGTTGGGGATTATCTTTCTGCCGTTCATGATTATAATCGCGGTGAAACCAACGTGTCCCGCAATGTGTTCATGTCCCGGCGTGAACTGGATAACGCCCTGTCGCTAAATTGGGAGCGTTTGCTTAAGCGGGTCAAGGAATCCCACAATCCGGTGTTATCACCTTGGGTGGCTTTGAGCGAACTGCCGGACGCTGCTTTTTCCGAACAGTCGGCTCAAGTGGTGCAATCCTTGCAAGGCGATGCTGCAAGGCCGGTCAATCGGTTGGTTCTTGAGACGCTTTCCAACCCGCCCTTGGCAGATATCAACGACGCGGCCAAGCGCCTTGGAAAATTGTTCAAGGAACTGGACAAAAAATTAAGCGACGCAAAAAAAGAGCAGCAGATCGCTCAAAAGGACGCCGGCAGCGACACCGCAACAGGTCTTCCCCCGGACTGGGCTGAACTGGAGGAAGCCATCGCGGCCAAGGGAGCTCCACTGGACTTGGATGCGCGTGAAATTCGCCGCCTGACCAGCCAGCAGACCGACCGCAAGTTGAACGTGTTGATTCGCAAGGTAAATGACGTGAAGCTGCGCCACCCCGGTTCACCGAAGCGGGCGTTGGCCGTTGAGGATATTCGTTCCCCGCGCGATTCGTATGTGTTCATCCGTGGCAACGCCGCCACCCGCGGCCCGAGGGCTACCACGCAGTTTTTGGAAACTCTCTCAACCGCGCAACGCAAGCCGTTTAAAAACGGCAGTGGACGCCTGCAAGTGGCCCAGGCCATTGCCAGCAGGGACAACCCATTGACGGCACGCGTCATCGTCAACCGCATTTGGATGCATCACTTCGGCGAGGGCATCGTTCCTACGCCCAGTGATTTCGGTCTGCGAAGCGAGCCGCCGTCCCATCCTGATTTGCTCGACTATCTTGCGGCGAAGTTCATGGACAACAATTGGTCTTTGAAGAAACTTCACCGCCTCATTGTGCTTTCCAATGTCTATCAGCAAAACAGCCATGACAAACCGGCCTATTCCAAACTCGATCCCGGCAACCGCCTGCTTTGGCGCATGAATCGCCGCCGTCTTGATTTTGAATCCATGCGCGACACGTTTCTGGCGGTCAGCGGCACGTTGGACAGGCAGATTGGCGGCCAGTCAGTGGAATTGATGCGCGAGCCCTATTCAAGCCGACGCACGGTGTATGGGTGGCTGGACCGCATGGAACTTCCCGATGTAATGCTCAATTTCGACTTTGCCAATCCCGACATGAGCAGCCCTCTGCGTTACACCACCACGGTGCCGCAGCAGGCGCTGTTTTTGATGAACAGTCCGTTCGTTGTTGAGCAAGCCAGAATTCTGGTGCGCCGGCCCGAGTTGGCGAACCTCACAACAGGCGAGCAGAAGGTCAGGCAACTTTACCGCATCCTGTTTCAGCGCGACCCGGATCGGGCGGAACTCAAAACCGGATTGGAATTCATTAAAAAGTCACTCCAGCCCACCGAACCAGTTCGACCATCCAGTGCCTGGAGGTATGGCTTTGGAAAAATTGACCCGGCGACTTCAGCGCTGGAGCACTTTTTCCCCTTGGAATTCTTTTCTGCAAATGCTTGGAGAATGCGTTTGGGAAACGACGCCAAGCCGCTGCTTGTAACGGCTTCTGGAGGACTGACTGATGACAAACTAAGCCGAGGCGTGATCCGTCGCTGGACAGCGCCGTGCAATGGGGTGGTGAGTGTGGATGGCGCTCTGGGCCACGCCGCTGCGAAAGGTGCCGGTGTGAACGGCTACCTGTTGCTGAACCAAAAAAACCTTCTGGGCGAATGGGAGGCAAAACATTCCAAGGCATCCACGAGGGTGGCGCGCATTGAATTGAGGGCAGGGGATACATTGGATTTTGTTGTCAAAAACGCGGGTGTTTCCACCGGAGAAATCTTCTCGTGGTCGCCGGTCATTTCATTGGTGGTGCCCAATCCCAATGAAACGCCGGGACTGGTCCCAGAATGGAACGCTGAGGCGGACTTTGCGGGACCTGCTGACCCAGCGAAAAAGGAACCTTTGAATGCTTGGGAAAAATATGCCCAAGTCCTCCTCCTTACGAACGAAACCGTGTTCGTAAATTAACACGGTTGATCCACAATTATATAATAAGAACAAGGCAGGCTCTGTTTTTAGAGCCCGCCTTGCCCCTTCATCCAGCAAGCTACTTTTATTTGTTAAACAGTTTGTTGGTCTTCTGTTTGATCAAACGGTTGATGGACGCTTTGTCCACGTCCAAGTCATGGTCTTTCCACGCGTCGAAACCACCCTCCAGTTCCATCACTGGGTACCCGTTCCTGGCGAATTCCACGCAGGCGTTTGCTGCCAGGTGACACTGTTGGGAGTAACAATAGACCACGTTGGTCTTGTTTTTTTCCAAGCCCTGCAACGTGCCCCATTTCTCCTTGGGCAGGTTGATGGCTCCAGGAACATGGCCCTTTTCGTAGTCTTCCTCAGCGCGAACATCGATGATGGCAATGTCAGCGTGGTTTTTAATCATGCGATCCAATTCCACTGGACCGGTGGTAAACGCCACTTTTGACTCGAAGTAATCGAGCGCCTTGGTGGCATCCTGTTTTAATGTCGGTGTCATAAACACCCTCCTTTCCTGATGGAAAATTCCATCATTAACAATTTAAGCCTGATTCAGCCCTTCAACAACCGGTCATATTTGTCGTGGCAATTCGCAATAAACCATGTCCTTTCCCGCTTTTCTCGCCCGGTCTTGTTTATTACAGTTTTTCTCATGTTCACAGAGCTTACTAAGCAGTTGCACTCCCATCGCCACTTGACGCCCGAGCAGGTGCGGGATGCGGTGGCCGGCTTGACCGATGAAGCATTTTCGGCGGAGGAAAAGGCCGGCTTCCTGGCGGCGTTGGCGGAAAAGGGCGAGACGGTCGAGGAAATCGCCGGATTCGCGAACGAACTGCGCGAACGCTCCATTCAGCCGTGCCTGGATGCCGCCACAAGGGCTGGAGCCATCCTTGATGTCTGCGGCACCGGGGGCGACCATTTACGCACCTTCAACATTTCCACCACAGTGGCCCTGGTTGCGTCAGCAGCCGGGGTGACGGTTGCCAAGCACGGCAACCGCGCTGGGGCGTCCCAGTCTGGCAGCGCGGATGTGCTGGAGGCGTTGGGTATTCCCGTTGATCTGACGCCCGAGCGGGCCGCTGAGTCGCTCCAGCAACATCGTTTTGCTTTTTTATTCGCCCCGAAGTTTCATCCCGCCTTCAAGCACATCATTCCTGCGCGCAAGCTCTGCGCCGAGCGCGGACAACGGACGATTTTTAATTTGCTTGGCCCCTTGTTAAACCCGGCACGGCCATCCGCGCAACTGATCGGCGTGCCGCGTGAGGAATTGTGCGAACCGATGGCCAAAGTCCTGAAATCTCTGGGCATTCTCACCGGTATGGTAGTCAGCGGGCGGATTCCGAACAAAAATGCAGCCGGGGGTATTTCACATTTGGACGAGTATTCCAACCTGGGCGACAACCTTGTGGCGGAATTTGGCCCTGAAAAAAATGTGACCGTGAGCACGGTGTCGCCGGGAGCTTTTCCGGTTCAGCCGGCGGCCTTGGATGATTTGGCCGGGAGCGACAGCCGGGCAAATGCCGAAATCACGCGGCGCATTCTGCGCGGGGAAGACCGAGGGCCGCGGCGCGATGCAGTGCTGTTGAACTGCGCCGCAGCCCTTTATATTGCGGGGAAATGCCCTTCGCGGTCTGTAGGCTGGTCATTTGCCGCCGAGGTCATTGACAGCGGACGGGCCTTCGAGAAGCTCCTGGAACTTTCAGGAAAATAGGACTGTCCTTGGTGAATTTTTTGTTTCTCCAACTGGAGAACTGAATTGAAAAGTGCGCTTGTGCCGATTAGCTTTGTGGCAGAATGCTGGATGATCGTCCATACATGCGCAGCCATTCATTTCGGCCTGCCTGGCCGATGACCAAGATGCTGCTGATCGCCAACACGGCGATTTTTATCCTGCAAAGCGCCTTGGAGTTTTACGGGGTATTCCCGGTGACCCATTACTTCGCCTTGAGCATCGATGGGCTCAAGCAGGGGATGATCCACCAGTTGCTGACCTTTCAATTTCTTCATGGGGGCTTGCTTCACTTGTTGTGCAACCTCCTGGTGATTTATTTTTTTGGGCGTGCCATGGAGGAATCCCTGGGAGAGCGCGGATTCCTAAAGTTATATTTCCTGAGCGGGACAATGGGTGGGCTTTTGCAAATCCTGATGGGCGTGATGTTTCCTAACCATTTTGGAGGCGCGGTGCTGGGAGCTTCGGCGGGGGCTTTTGGGTTGATTGCGGCCTTTGCGACAAGGTCTCCGGACCAACCCATCACGCTGCTGTTGTTTTTTATTTTGCCGGTCACATTTCCCGCAAAGGTGCTTTTGGCGATTATGGCGGTGATTGCGCTGTTTGGCATCGCCGTGCCGAACAGTTCCATTGCGCATGCGGCGCATCTGGGCGGCATGGTGACGGGCATCCTTTACATCCGCTGGCTGGCGCGTTCAGGAAATTCCTTGGTGCTCTGGCGACCATTCCGTCCGATGGCCAGGCGGCGTGAGTTTGCAGGCACCGCGCCAAAGCGTCGTCCGGTTTGGCGTCAACCTGCTCCGCCAGCGGCGCAGGATTTGCCCCCTGACGAATTCATCAGCCAAGAGGTCGATCCCATTCTGGACAAGATTTCCGAAAAGGGGATTCACAGCTTGACCGATCGCGAGCGGCAGATTCTCGAGGCTGCCCGCAAAAAAATGGCCCGGCGTTGATTGCTTTGGCTCCTCTTACGACTTGGGTTGTCCCAGGCGCTGCAATTCCTTAAGGATTGCTTCGACTTCCTGCGGCTTGCTGGTTTTGTTCGCCAGCAGAAGCATGTGTTTATAGATCGATTCAGCGCCCGGATAATCTTTGTGTTTTTTCAATAGCAGCTTGTACATGGAGAGCGCTTCGGAGGGCTTGCCTGCCGCATCAAGTTGTTCCCCCAGGGTAGCCAGCAGGCGGATTTCCTGTTGCGGACTGGGCTTGTGATCCAAAGCGCGGGTCCATGCGCCGATGGCAGACCAAGTCTTGCCTTGTGATAAATAAAGTTCACCCAGTTTCTCCAGCAAAACCGCACTTTGTTTACCGTGTTCCTCAAGGTAATCAATCGCCTCGGTAATAGGATAATTATTAGCAAGATTCAAATTCACAACGCGCAGATGGGACCACTCGACGAGTGGGTTGTTGGATTTGACCAAATCCTCGTGCAGTTTTTGGGGCTTTTGAGCGAAGGGACGGTAAAGCGGATCCCCGACGACTGTGGTCTGCCAGGAGAGCGCCGGTTGGCAGGCGTAGGCGGCCTCGCCGAAGCTGAACCCCTGGTAAATGAAACGTCCCAAAAAAGCTGAAATGTCCGGCGTCATTGAAAGGTATGGCTCATCCACGCATCCCATGACGGCTGTGGCACCTTTTGCCAACAGGGGGCCGGCCCAATGTTTGTCATTCGAGCGCAGCGTTGCAGCGCTGAACGAATGCAGGTGATAAGCGAACGCGCCTGGCATGAATTCGACCTTCTCCCGCGAAAATGGTCCGGAAGCATGCTCGTCATACCAGCCAGAGTAAAAGGCAATGTGACTCATGGGAAACGCCGCGCGAAAAGTTTCTGGCTTGTTGTCGATGACGGTCTCGAAGCCAAGCCTCCGCGAAAGGGTTGCCGCCTTGCCCAGCCATTCGTCGCCCAGCTTGAAATTCTCGTCCGCAATGTCGCGCAAGTCGATATACGCCCGCCCCCAAAGGCCGTCCTGCTCGGCTTGAATTGCCTTGTCCACCAATGCTCGCGCGATTTCCGGTGTGGGACCATCCAGGCGCGCGACCAGCAACAGCCCGTTGACCGGGGTCATGTCCGCGGCATTGGTGATGCCGTAGAACGGATTTTTAACCGGGCCGGCCAGCGTCATTTTGAAGTCGCTCATTGGCAGCAGCGACAATTCCGAGTCCACCGAAGCTTCATTTCGCCGCAAGGGCTCCGGAAGTTTCTCGGCCTGTTCCTCGCGCAGGCTGTTGTCGCGCTCAACACGCAGCGGCACACCGTGGCAGAGGACCGCGTAGCGTATTTTGGCCTCCTTCACGCGCCAGGCGAGCTTGCCGGATCCCTCGATGTTTCCC
>CALJZV010000585.1 GCA_937983475.1 uncultured Verrucomicrobiales bacterium | reverse complement strand
CGGACTCTTGGGAATTATTCCCTACCTCGGCGTGTTGATCAGCTTGATACCCGCGGTGACGCTGGCCGCTGTGCAGTATGGCGACTGGCTGCATCCGCTGCTGGTGCTGGTCCTGTTCGGCATGGTGAACATGGCGGAAGGGTTTTTAATTGGCCCAAAGATCATTGGCGACCGGGTGGGCCTGCACCCGCTGACGGTGATTATCGCGGTGATGGTGGGGACGACCCTTATGGGCGGCATCCTGGGAGGAATTCTGGCCATCCCGCTGACCGCCGCGCTGCGGGCCATCATGTTCCGCTACGTGTGGGTCAAGCGGCCGGCTGCCGCATCCTGAGCGCGGCCAGCATGTCGCGGACATCCACGGCTTCCATTCCCGCAGACCGGATGGACTGCATCCCAAGGTCGGTGTCCTCGTAACCGCGGCAATGGCGCGGATCCACACCGATGCGGCGGGCGGCTTCCAGAAAAATATCGGGCGCGGGTTTCTGCCGGGTGACATCCTCGCTGGTCACGATCGCATCGAACCAATCAAATATACCGATGTGCCGGAGCACCTGTTCAATCACCCGGCGCGTGCCGCCGGTGGCCACTGCCATGGGAATTTTGCCGCGATGTTCCGCGGCGATGGACACCACACAGTCAATGGGCGTCACTTCATGGAGCAATTCCAGGTAGGCCAATTCCTTTTCATGGGCCACGGCCAGCGGATCCAGGGACACGCCTTGCTCGCTGCCGAGCAGCTTTAGGATATCGCGCGTCGGCACTCCCCCAAAGGCGTAAAATCGGTCCTGAGGAAAATGAAGGTTGTACCGGCGGGTGATGACCTGCCACGCGCGCCAGTGCAACGGCATGGTGTCAGCCAGTGTTCCGTCACAATCGAAAACAAATCCTTTGGGCAAGTTAAACTCTGTGTTCATGAGTGGAATTACGCCTTCAGCGCGGCGAGCTTTTCCGCGAGGTCATGGGCCATCAACGGGTCAATAATGCAGTCGATGTCCCCCTCGACAAACGTCGGCAAATTATACAGGGTCAACTCGATGCGGTGGTCGGTGACGCGGTTCTGCGGGAAATTGTAGGTGCGGATGCGCTCGTTGCGCTCGCCGGTGCCGACCTGCTCCTTGCGCTGGGCGGCGTACTTGGCGTTTTCCTCGGCCACCTTGCGTTCGAGGAGGCGGGAGCGCAAAACGGTCAGGGCCTTGGCCTTGTTTTTCAATTGGGACCGCTCGTCGGAACAGCGAACAATCAGGCCAGTGGGCTTGTGAATAATCTGCACGGCCGAGTCTGTGGTGTTGACGCCCTGGCCGCCCTTGCCCGAGGCGCGGCAGACGTTGATTTCCAGTTCGTCGGGTTTGATTTCCACATCCACCTCCTGCGCCTCCGGCAGCACGGCCACCGTGCAGGTGCTGGTGTGGATGCGGCCCTGCGCCTCGGTGGCGGGCACCCGCTGGACACGATGAACGCCGCTCTCGTATTTCAGGCGCTTATAAACATCCTCGCCAGTCACCGTGAAAATCACTTCCTTGAAGCCACCTAGATCCGACGGACTGGTCTCCATGGTTTCCACTTTCCAGCCGCGGCTTTCGGCGTAGCGGGTGTACATGCGGTAGAGGTCGGCGGAAAACAGAGCCGATTCAGCACCACCTGCCCCGGCGCGGATTTCAATGATGGTGTTGCGGGAATCGGCGGGGTCCGGAGGCACAATGCCCTTGTAAACCTCCTGAGCCAGGCGCTGTTCGTCGGCCTCCAAACGGACGATTTCCTCGGCGGCCATCACGGCCAGTTCCGACCCGGAAGGCTCGGTTTCCAGCAGGGTTTTATTTTCCCGCAAGTCGGCCAGCACTTTGAGGTAAGCCTTGCCATAGGCCACCAAGTCCTTCAAGCGGGCGTATTCACGGGACAATTCCTGCGCGCGCTGAGGATTGTCGAACAGCCTGGGATCGCTCAGGGCCGCTTCAACTTCAGCGAAACGGCTGGAAAACTTTTCAATGTGGGGACGAAGGTCCACGAAACTGATTTCGGTTGTCGAAGAGTCTGTTGCAACTGGCAGCCCATGGCTGATGGGCAATAACAAAAAAGCAACCGCCCGCAAAAGCCGTATGACTTCTGCGGGCGGTTGGCTTGGAAAACTCTACTTCTTCTTTTTCTTGCCGCTGGTGGCGGCGGCCAGTGCGGCCTGCGCGGCCTGGGTCTTGGCCATGCGCTGCTGGAACTTGTCCACGCGCCCGGCGGTGTCCACAAACTTCTGCTGGCCGGTGTAAAACGGGTGGCAGGCGTTGCAAATGCCCAGAATGACCACCGGCTTGACGGAACGCGTCTTGATCACGTTGCCGCAGGCGCAGCGGATTTCCGCTTCCTGATACTTCGGATGAATGTCAGCTTTCATAAGAAAAGAGGCCGAAAAATAACAGCCTTCGGCCTGTTGACAAGGGAGAATTTTAAGGTTTTTGTCCGACCCGCAGCAGCAACGGCACGAAGAAGCACCCCGGATAAAAGTGGGAATGCGGCGCAAGACCCTCCTGAACGCCTCATTTCTCCGGCATGGGGATGAAAATCTTCTGGCCCACCTTCATCCTCTCCGGCACCAGCCCCGGGTTCGACGCCAGCACCTGGTTGAGCGTGATGGACTTCTTCCCCTGCTCCTTAAACTGCGCGTTGCATGCGATGATGATGCCCATCAGCGTGTCGTTGGGCTGCACCACATACTCGTAGCCCTGCTCGG
>CALJZV010000584.1 GCA_937983475.1 uncultured Verrucomicrobiales bacterium | reverse complement strand
CGTCACCCATCTGCGTTTCAATGATCGGCAACGCCGTGAGGGAGCCGTTGCCGGATTTCTCATTGAGGCGGGCCGAACGCTCCAACAGACGGCTGTGCAGGTAAAACACGTCGCCGGGGTAGGCTTCACGACCGGAGGGGCGCTTCAACACGAGCGACACCTGGCGATAAGCCACAGCGTGCTTGGACAGATCATCATAAATAATGAGCGCATCCATGCCGTTGTCCATGAACCATTCGCCCATCGCGCAACCGGCGAACGGCGCCAGATACTGGTTGGTCGCGGAATCCGAGGCGCTCGCGCTGACTACGATGGTGTAGGGCATCGCGCCAGCTTCCTCGAGAACGGAAATGACGCGGGCGATGTTCGACTGCTTCTGACCAACGGCGACGTAAATGCAATATAGCGGGCGGTAATCCTTTTCGCCGGATGCCTCCGCGGCCTTGTTCAAGCGAGCCTGGCTGATGATCGTGTCAATGCCGATGGTCGTTTTGCCGGTGGAACGGTCGCCAATGATCAATTCGCGCTGTCCGCGGCCAATGGGAATCATTGCGTCCACAGCCATAATGCCGGTCTGCACCGGCTGGCTGACGGATTTGCGCTTGACGATGCCGGGCGCGATTTTTTCGACCGGATAGGACTTGTCGCTCTTGATGGGGCCTTTGCCGTCAAGCGGCTGACCCAGAGCGTTAACCACGCGGCCCAGAAGGCCTTTGCCCACGGGCACCTGAAGCAGTTTGCCGGTGGTGCGAACCTCCTGGCCTTCCTTGACGCTGGTGTATTCACCCAGAATGATCGCGCCAACCTCAGTTTCCTCGAGGTTCAACGCCAGGCCGGTGACGCCGTTGCCGAAGTCCAACATTTCGTTGAGCATGGCGTCGGTCAGGCCTTCGATCTTGGCCACGCCGTCGCCGATTTCGCGGACAATGCCGACGTTCTGTTTGGCCACGGTCGTCTTGGCGCCGGAAATTTTGGATTCAATGTCTTGCAGTAGTGTGCTCATAGCTGAAGTAAGGGATTAAGCGGCTTTAAAATCTTCGTAAATGCCATCAAGGCGCGCGCGAATGCTGCCGTCATAAACATCGCTGCCGATCTGGACGCGCACCCCGCCGATGAGGTCAGGGTTCTCGCCAAAAACAAAATGAAGGCCTTGGCCGTAACGTTTCTCCAAGGCGGCTTTCAGCCCGCTTTGAAGTTCGGGCGAAAGAGGGACTGAGCTCTCAATTCGGGCAGTGCGGCGGGCCTGCTCCAATCGAACCAAACGCACGAAGTGGGATAACGTACCAGCGAACCCGCGTGGTTTCTTCTCCAGAACCTCATCCACAGCCTGGCGGACTCGGTTTTCATCCAGAACACCGTTGACCTGGCAGGCGCGGAAAAGCGCTTTGGCGTCGCGGCGGCTTTGTTTGGTGACTTTCATCGGGCAGCGGATTGGGCTTTGGAGAAATTAAGCGGCCAGTTGCTTGCTGGTTTCCTCGGCCAGACGCTTCTGGTCGTCCATGGTGAGAACCTTGCCGGACACCTTGGCAGTGGTTTCGACCACCAAACGGCCGATTTCCTTTTTCAATTCCGCCATCATGCGGGCATGGTCTGCTGCGGCGGCCTCGCGGGCCTTGGCAATGATCTGCTCGGCGGAGGCGATGGCCTTTTGGGTTTCGGTTTCCTGAACCTTGGCGGCGGCGGCGCGGGCTTCCTCGATCAGCTTGTTGGCCTGATCATTGGCCTTGGCGATTACTTCCAGCCGGGAGGCTTCAGTGCGGGCCAGTTCGGCCTTAATTTTATCGGCATTTTTCAACCCTTCTTCGATGCGGTGACGACGGTCTTCAAGAACCTGGATAATGCGCTTGTAAGCGAAGAAATAGAGCGCGGCGGCGACAATCAAAAAGCTGACCAACTGCGAGATAAACATTGGCACGTTGAAGCCGAATTTCTCGCCGGTTTCTCGAGCGATATCGCCGATCCCGCCTGTTGCTGCAAAAAGAATGAAGCTGTTCATACTTAATTAAAATCGTTTGCCTTGCCAAAGCAGCGGGCGCGAGGCAAAGCCCCGCGCCCGAAGTTTTACTTCACCAGGAAGATGGCGAAGAACACAATACCTTCAGCGAAGGCGGTGCTCAGAATCGCCTGCACGAGAATCTTCGTGGCAGCGCCGGGATTCCGGCCCACTGCTTCGGAAGCCTTCATGCCGATAATTCCCACGCCGATGGCGGCGCCTGCGGCGGCCGCGGCGACGTGAATGTTACCGGTGAGTTCTGCTAGCATTGGCATCATAGGTTTGTTCCTTTACTTGTTGGTCCAGCAACCCTCGCAGTCTTGCCACGATCCGGCTGCTGAAAGTATTTAAAATCGATTAATGCTCGTGTGCCGGTCCATGGCCCTCTTCGTGCGTGCAAATCAGCAGCGTAAACACTGCTGTCAACAGCATGAACACCAGCGCCTGCACCAGACCGACGAGCAGTTCCATAAAATAAAACGGCAGCGGCACCAGCCATCCCCACATCGCGCCACCCAGATGCGCCATGGATTCGAGCATGTTTTCACCCGCAAAAATATTTCCGTATAAGCGGAAGCTCAGCGACACAGGCCGGAACAGGATGGAAACCACCTCCAGCACGCCCACCGCGATAAAGACCAGAATCATCAACGCCTTGAGCGCCCCCTTGGTGTCGCCCTTGGGGCCGAACAAGTGAAGAATGAAGCCGCCGGGCCCATTGGCTTGCAGCGCCCAAACCGTCCAGCAGAAGAAAAACACCATCGCCATCGAGAGGGTCATGTTCAGGTCGGCATTGGCACCGCGCAGGAGCGGCTTGGTCACATGAAAATGACCTTGGGCGTCGGTGTATCCATAGCCGACCGTGCCCACGCCGGGAATCAGCCCAAACCAGTTGGCGAACAGGATGAATATGAAGATGGTGGCAAAAAACCAGAACGTCTTTCGAACCAAGTCGTGACCGATGATGCCCTCAAGAAAACTGTAAAGCCCTTCGACCAGCCATTCCC
>CALJZV010000583.1 GCA_937983475.1 uncultured Verrucomicrobiales bacterium | reverse complement strand
TTATTTTCCTCCAAGGCGGGCTTGTCGAGTCCAAGGCGCTGCGCTTCCTCCACAGTCACTTCGATGTATCCAAGCACGGCGCCGACGGGATAACTTTCATTTGCCTTGGCGATCAGCGATTGGATTTTGCCGCTGCCCGGAGCGGTGACGTTCATGGTGGCCTTGTTGGTTTCCACTTCGATCAAATCCTGGTCGGCGGAGACGGTGTCCCCGGGCTTGACGAGGAAATTCACGATGGCGGCTTCCGCGATGGATTCGCCCAATTGAGGCATGATGATTGGCAACTGGGGCATAGGTTTCGGCTACATTTGCAAAAGGTTTCGGGCGGCGGCGGTGATGCTGCGGGCGGTGGGGCGATGAACACTCCAGAGATTGGGATGGTAAGGAATGGGCGTGTCCTTGGCGTTGAGGCGTTGCGGGGGCGCGTCAAGCAGATCAAATCCCTCAGAGGCCACCCGCGCGATCACTTCGGCGGTGACGCCGCCCCAGGGCCAGGCTTCGCCAACGCACAGGAGGCGCCCGGTGCGGGCGACGGAGGCAATGACCGTGTCGGTGTCCAGCGGCTTGACCGAGCGCAAATCGACGACTTCAATTTCGATGCCCTCGCCGGACAATTCCTGGGCCACGGCCAGCGCTTCATGCACCATGGCGCTGTAGGCGACAATCGTCAGGTCGCGTCCCGCGCGGGCGATTCGCGCCTGGCCGGTGGGCCGGGCTTCATCAGGCCGCTTGTACGCCTTAAGGCGGTGATAGAGGTAGTGGTGTTCGCAGAACACAACGGGGTCATCGATGTTGACTGCCTCTATCAACATACTGTAGGCGTCCTCCACCGTCGCGGGCGTCATGACCACCAGGCCAGGATAATGGGCATAAAGCGCCTCCATGCTTTGGCTGTGGAATGGGCCGCTGCCGGGCGTGCCGCCGGAGGGCAGTCGAATGGTTATGGGCAGCGGGACGTTCGTGCGCCAAAAGTAAGCAGCGGCGTGATTAACAATCTGATTGAAGCCCACGGTTGAAAAGTCGGCAAACTGCATCTCAATAATGGGCCGGTACCCCTCAATGGCAGCGCCAATGGCCGAACCGACGATCGCGTCCTCGCTGATCGGGGCATCCAAAACACGGCCGGGAAATTCCTGGGCCAGGTTCTTGGTCGCCTTGAAGGCGCCGCCAAATTCCCCCACGTCCTGCCCGTAAATGAACACGCGCGGGTCATCGGCCAGCGCACGGGCCTGCGCTTCGCGAATGGCTTCAAGGTAGGTGATGCTCATTAGATTTCCGGGAAAGTTTCGCCCAGATGCTTGGATGCCAGCGCCTGCCATGTTTCCTTGTAGGCATCGGGCGCGGGCTCCCGCTGGACCATCGCCACGGCCTCGTCCACTTGTTGGACGAACTCAGCCCGCCAGGCTTCCATGGATTTGGCATCGCCCCACTGGCGTTTCACCAGCATGCCTTCGGCGACTTTCAGGCAGTCGCGCCCCGCCGTGGACTGCTTGAGTTTGGGGTCAATATAACTGGCGTCATCGTGTTCGCCATGCCCACACAAGCGAAGCATTTTGGCCACGATCAATTGAGGGCCTTTTCCGGCACGGGCGCGCTTTACGGCATTGCCCACTACCTGAAGGCAGTTTTCCAGATCGGTTCCGTCGGCGTGATGCCCCTCGAGGCCGTAGCCAATGGCGCGGTCCACCAGGTCCCTGCAGGCAAATTGGCGCGAGGTGGGAGTCGAGTAGGCGTATTGGTTGTCGGCAACAACCATGACCAAAGGCAATTTCTCGATGCCCGCCTGGTTCAAGGCCTCATGGAACGCGCCTGTGGAGGTGCCGCCCTCGCCCAGGCATGTGGCACCGACGCAACCGGTGATACCCTTGAATCGCCGCGCCATCAGCATGCCGTTGACAACCGAAATCATCGAACCCAGATGGCTGAGCATCGGGAGCAATCCCTCGCGCGGGCGTCCCCGATGAACATTGCCGTCGCGAGCGCGCATCGGCCCCAGAGGCGACCCCAGGCAGGTGCGCACAGCATCCAGGATAGATTCGCCGAAAGCCAGTCGCCCGGCAGCATCGCGAATCAGGGGCGCAAAAATATCCCCCTTCTTCAAGGAAACGCCGACCGCTGCGCTGAGGGCTTCCTGTCCTCGGCCGAGGTAAACGCCCCCGAAGATTTTGCCCGCGCGGTAGAGACTGGCCATTTTGTCGTCCAGAATCCGGGCCAGCAGCATCCAGCGGAACGCCGCCACACACTCGTCCTGAAAGGACAAATGCTCCATAGACGTTTTTGATTCGCTAACCGCAACCTCAGCCATGCGGGACATTTTTGCGTTTTTTAGGTGACAGGTGCAAACCTTCTTCTTTGGGGAGATATAAAATCAGTGTCCGGCGCGAATGACCACCTCGCCTCCCTTGACCTTCACGCAGCAGGTAAGCCGGTATTTTTCCGGGTCTTTGTTCCAGGAATCGAGCACGTCCAGTTCCTCGGGAGTGGGCTCCTCAAGGTTTTCCATGCCGCTGACGACCTCCACGGCGCACGTGCCGCAGGAACAGTTGAAGCAACCAGCCTCCATTTCCACACCGGCCTTTTCGCCGGCCTCGAGCAATGTTTCACCCTCGGGAATCTCGGCGGAAACATTGGCAGGAAGAATGGTCACTTTGGGCATAGGCATTTTTATTTTATTGGCCGTTAGCAATACCGCTCACTTCCCTCAAAGTCAACGTGCGCAAAAGGATGATCCGGTCAAGACACTAGCCATACTGGAAACCCTCTGCTAGATTCCGCCCGCATATTTTATGTTCAGGAGCCCAAAAGCTTTTTTTGCGGATTGGATCATGGGGTTGGGACGCATCACCCTGCTGTGTAAGGAAATTCTGGAATCTCTCTACCGGCACCGCGTCGAGTGGCGAAACGTGATTTATCAACTGCATTTCATCGGGGTTAAATCCCAGTCGGTGGTGCTGATCACCGGCGCCTTCACCGGCATGGTGCTGTGCGCGCAAACCTATTTCCAATTTCACAAGGTCAAGATGGATACGGCCACGCTGGCGGTGGTGAGTGTTTCAATGGGGAGCGAACTGGGGCCGGTGTTGACGGCATTGATGGTGGCGGGTCGAGTCGGCGCGGCGATGGCGGCGGAACTGGGAACGATGCGGGTCACCGAGCAGATTGACGCGCTGCGAACACTGGCAGCCCACCCGGTGGATTACCTGGTGGTTCCGCGCATTTTGGCGACGGTCATCGCCATGCCCCTGCTCACAGCGCTCTCCATTTGCGTGGGAATCGGGGCGGCATTCTTCGTCGGCGTCAACCTGCTGGGCATCGACCGAGCCTACGCCTGGCATAACATGCTGCGATTCACCGGAGCCGAGGACATGCTTACGGGCATCATCAAGGCGTTTTTCTTTGGAACCATCGTGGCGGTGGTCGGCTGCTACAAGGGCACTTGTTGCGGCCAAGGGGCCGAGGGCGTGGGCAAGGCGACCACCGAGGCGGTGGTCTTTTCCTCGATCACCATTTTAATCAGTAATTTCTTCCTCACGCTGATGCTCAATCAACTATTGCAATCGGCATGATCGAGGTGCGCGAACTTCAAAAAAGCTTTGGTCCCCAGCGGGTTTTGGACGGGGTCAATCTGCGCATTGAAAAGGGTGAGTCGGTGGTGATCATAGGCGCCAGCGGCGGCGGCAAAAGTGTTTTGCTGCGCCACATCATCGGCCTGGTTCACCCGGACTCCGGGCAGGTGCTGATCGAGGGGCGTGACATAAGCCAGATGAAAGAAAGGGAGTTGATCCAGGTACGACGCAAGTTTGGCATGCTATTCCAGAGCGCCGCGCTGTTCGACTCGATGACCGTCGCGGAAAATGTCTCGTTTGTATTCCGGCGAGAGGGGAAGCTGACCCGGAAGGAAATTGATCTCAAAGTTGCGGAGGCGCTTGAACTAGTCGAACTGGCCGGCACCCAAAACAAAAAACCCGCCGAACTCTCCGGCGGCATGCGCAAGCGCGTGGGGTTGGCCCGGGCGATTGTTTATCGGCCGGAAGTGGTGCTCTACGACGAGCCCACCACCGGTCTGGACCCGATTGTGTCCGACAGCATTGATCAATTGATCATCCGGGTGGTCCATCAACTCAAAGCCACGTCCATCGTGGTCACGCACGACATGCGCAGCGCGCGGCGTGTTGGCGCCCGCATCCATATGCTGCACAAGGGGAAAATCCACATCAGCGCCACGCCCGAAGAAATCTTTCAATCCACGGACCCCATTGTGTATCGTTTTGTGAACGGAATTTCCGAACTGAAGGAACGACTCCTCTAAGCTATGAGCGAACAACGACTGGAATGGCGCGTTGGACTGTTTGTGTTTATCAGCCTGGTGCTGCTGGCCGCCCTGATGCTTTATTTTTCCAAGGGTGTCTCCCTGTTCAAGCCCCAATACACCGTTTATTTGACGACATCTAACGTGAGCGGTTTGCGTCCGCAGGCCAAGGTGTTGCTCTCGGGGGTCGAAGTCGGCACAGTCGAGAGCATTTCCCTCGCTCCGGACGGCAGAACCGCCACCGTCGAGCTTCGCCTCCTAAGCCAGTACACCATTCACAAGGACGCTTCGTTCACGATTGATACCCAAGGTCTCCTGGGGGACCAGTTTATCGCCGTCAGTCCTACGCTCAACGAAGCCCCGCCACTCAAGGAAGGCGATGTCATCACCGCCGAAAAGCCCGCAGAAATTTCGGAACTCCTTCGGGCGTCTCTGGGATTCATCAGCCGGATCGACCAGACAGCGCAGAACCTCAATGACGCCATTAGAAGGGTGGACAACATGGTCCTGAACGAGCAGACCCTGACCAATTTGGCAATGGCCGTTGGCAATTTCCTGCAGGTTTCAGAACGAGCCATTGCCACGGTGGAGGAAATTCACACCCTGTTCCACACCAACACCCCTGGTTTGAACCAAACCATGAGCAACCTTGTCCAATTCTCCGGACAGCTCAACGGACTGGCCGATGAATTGACAGTGACCATTGTCACCAACCGGGACGGTATCAGCCAATCTGTCGAAAACCTTGAAAAAGCCACCTTCACTTTGCGAGAATTGATGGCAGACGTTGAAGGTGGACGCGGCGTGGTGGGCGGCCTGTTAAAGGATGACGCCATGAAGGCCGAAGTCTCATTGCTCTTGGATGATCTGAGCAAATTTGCCAGCAACATCAGCGTTTTGAGCAGCAATATTAACAACAAAGGACTGTGGCGGGTTCTCTGGAAACCCAAGGAATCCAAACGCTCCGAGCCGTCGCCGCGAACCTTTGATTTTCCCGGACGATCAGCACCTTAAACATTATGCCGCTGTGGGCCATCAGAATCTTTTTCCTGTCGCTCTGCGTGACCGGCGGCTACGCCGTCAGCCAGGCGCAGCCCGAGCTGATTCATGGCGGGGCATATGGGGTCATGGTGGGCTTTGGCCTTGGCGGACTATTGATTGCCATTGATGAAATGCTCAAAGGCTTTTCTTTGCGGGCCTTCTCCGCCGCCACCTTTGGCCTTTTCCTGGGCTCAATGATCGCGTTGATGGTGGACAAGTCGGACCTGTTCCTGTTCGTGGAGGAGGAAAAAACACGGTGGCTCATCCGGTTGAGTTTGTTCGTCAGCTTTGGGTACATCGGCATCATTCTGGCCATGCGCAGCAACAAGGAGGATTTCTCCCTGATAATTCCCTACGTCCGGTTCTCACCGCAAACCAAGCCCGACAATCTGATGCTGCTGGACACCAGCATCATCATTGATGGCCGCATTGCCGACCTGATTGAGTCCGGACTAGTGGAGGGCACCATAGTCATCCCCCGCTTTGTGTTGAAGGAACTTCAGCAGATAGCCGACTCCAATGACCCAATCAAGCGCGCCAAAGGACGCCGTGGACTGGAAATGCTCAATCGCATCAAGCAGGTTACACACAACGAAATCAAAATTCATGAGGCCGATTTTCCCGGTGAAACCGAAGTGGACGCCAAACTTGTGCAACTGGCCAAGGCACTCAACGCAAAATTGTTCACCAACGACTTTAATCTGGGAAAAATTGCCGAGTTACAGTCCGTCAAGCACATCAACGTCAACGAGCTGGCCAACGCCTTCAAGCCGGTGATTCTGCCCGGCGAGGTGTTGACGTTGAAAATTGTCCGAGAGGGCAAGGACAAAGGCCAGGGCGTGGGTTATCTTAATGATGGGACGATGGTGGTCGTCAATCAGGCGCAGAACCTGGTTGGCCAGCAGGCCCAAGTGCAGGTTCAAAGCCTGGTTCAAACAGGTGCGGGTATAATAATCTTTGCGGAAAATAAAACGGCCGCATGAGGAGAGAATAAAACAATGAACCTTGTAACTGTCTTCACAACATTGAATCCAGCCGAGGCAGAATTGGTGTGTTCACGCCTGCAAACAGCCGGGCTGGATGCTTCCGTTGCCAACGACATTTCCACCATCACATTTGGACCACCGGCAGCGGCTGCAGGCGGCATCCAAATACGGGTTCCCAACACCCAGGCCGAGGATGCTCGCGCATTGCTGTCGGCGACCGTCAACGCGCCCACGGCAGCGGAAACAGGCGCGGATGACCAATGAAGCGATCCTCATCTTCCTCCAAAAACTCGGGAGACCAAATCACCGATGTCTTGGAAATTTTCCTTCCTGAAAAAGCTGCGTCTTCCAGCAAAGCACGGCAAAAGCAGTGGAATAAACACCTCGCCCGCCTGGCGAAACAACTTCCCGGTGAAGTGAGTCTTTCGCCCGACGTTTGCAAAAAATATAGTGGTGACAAGTGGTTTGCTTCCGCACTGCCCGATGCAGTGGCTCTGCCACAAAACACCGGTTCAGTAGCCAAAATTCTCTCTTTCGCGACACAACACAAAATCCCAGTGACCGCCCGCGGCGCGGGTTTCGGTTACGTGGGCAGTTGCGTGCCGATCCTGGGCGGCATTGTGTTGTCACTGGAGCGAATGAACAAAATCAAGGAGATCAGCGCCGAGGATTTTGTCGCCGTCGTGCAACCCGGCGTCCTCACCGCGCAACTTCAGGACGCTGCTGAGAAATTAAAACTCTTTTATCCTCCCGATCCGGCCAGCCGGTCGGATTGCAGTCTGGGCGGCAACATCGCCACCAACGCCGGCGGGCCGCGCTGCCTCAAATACGGCGTGACGCGCGATTACGTCCTTGGCCTTGAGGTTGTGCTCGCCGACGGTTCCGTCGTGAAACTGGGCGGACGCACCCACAAGAACAAAACGGGATTTGATCTCCACCGGTTGTTTGTGGGCAGCGAAGGCATGCTGGGCATCGTCACGGAAGCGACTTTGAAGCTGCTGCCGTTGCCCCCTTCCCGCGCCGCGTTGAGCATCGGCTTTCGCCGCATGGGCGATGCCGCGCGCGCCATCCAGTCCGTTTTCCGCGCGGGCTACCTGCCGTCGGCAGTGGAAGTGGCCGATGCTTTCACACTTCAATCGGCGCAAAAACGCACTGGCAGTTCGCTGTTTTCGGGCTGCGGCGCGCACCTGATCGTGGAGCTGGACGGCCAGGAAACCTCGGTTCGCGGAGAGGCCCGTTCGCTGGCAAAACTGGTTCGCGCCTTCAAGCCGGTGTTTGTTCACCAGGCCATGGGGGCAAAAGACTGCGAGAAGATATGGCAGGTGCGGCGGGAATTTTCTTATGGCTTGCGCGACACTGGATTGACCAAGTTGAACCAGGACATCGTGGTGCCTCGCGGTCGGCTTGAGGACCTTTTTCAATTCGCCGAAAGGCTGAAGAAACGGCATCGGTTTCCCATCGCGTGCTTTGGCCATGCCGGTGACGGCAACATACACGTCAACGTCATGATTGATTTAAACGAGCCAGGTGTTCTGGTTCGTAGCAATGCGGCGCTGGATGAGTTGTTCCGCCAAGTGCTGGCATGGGATGGGGTCATTACTGGCGAACATGGCATCGGTATTGCCCGCATGCCTTGGTGGCCGTCGGCCGCATCAAGCGAAGTCCGGCGCCTTCACAGCACCATCAAGCAAGCCATGGACCCTCACGGGATTTTGAATCCGGGCAAATTTGTCGAATAACTCAGGTTGCCCAAATCACGGCGGCCAGCTAAAACCGGGGCCGCAGGATACACAAAGTGGCAATTCCAATCTTAACTATCAGTCAAATGCGGGAATGGGAGCAGGCCACCTGGGATGCTGGCCGAAGCGAATCCGATGTCATTGCCAAAGTCGGCGTTGTGCTGGCGCGGCGTGCGCTGGGATTAACCCAAACCGATCAAACCATCTTGATCCTTGCCGGGAAGGGTCACAATGGCGACGACGCGCGCGCCGCCGTCACTCACCTCTCCAAACGCCAGGTCCGCCTCATTAACGTGGCAGACGCCCAATCCGCGCTGGCCGAAATGCAGATTCAGCTTGAGGGTGTGAGCCTCATCATAGATGGGTTGTTTGGCATTGGGATCAACCGACCGCTAAATGAGGAGTGGCAGCGGCTGATTGAGGCGGTCAACCAATCGCGCATTCCTGTGTTGTCCGTTGACGCTCCATCTGGCCTTGATGTGGACACCGGAGAGGTTCAAGGCGCCGCCGTTCGCGCTTGGGTGACGCTACGTGTGGGCGCGCCCAAACACGGACTTCGTACAGCCACGGCGCAGCAAAGGGTCGGACGCTTGGAGGTGGCAGAGGATGTCGGACTGATTCCCTGCCCCATCACCAGTGAAATGAGATGGATCAGCGCGGGCGATTTTTTCGAATTTCCTCCGCAGCGGGAGGTGACAGGGCACAAGGGAACCTACGGACATTTAACCATCATCGCGGGCAGGCTGGGTTATCATGGCGCTGCGGTGCTGGCCGCTCGGGGGGCTCTGCGAGCCCGGCCAGGCTTGGTATCCGTGGTGACGCAGGAGAATGTCTTTCATCCCGTGGCCGCTCAATTGCAGGCCGCCATGGTCCATCCATGGCGTCCGCAGCAAAAACTTCCTGCGGCGACCACTGCCATCCTGTTCGGGCCGGGGCTGGCCGCCGAGGGCCTTTCCAATGTTTTAAAAAACGAATTGCGCGGATTCTGGAATGAATCGGCTTTGCCTGTGGTTGCCGACGCCAGCGCACTGGACTGGCTGCCATCGGGACCCATCCCCAAAAACCCCCTGCGCGTCATCACCCCGCATCCGGGCGAGGCAGCTCGACTGCTTAAATTGACAGTCAACCAAGTGCAGGAAGACCGCCCCGCCGCATTGCGCACCCTATCCCGCCGGTACGGCAACTGCTGGGTCGTTCTCAAGGGACACCAGACGCTTATCGGGCGGAATGGCGGTCCGATTTGGATCAATAGCTCGGGCAATCCCTATCTGGCCCAGGGCGGCAGCGGGGATGTGTTGGCCGGATATCTGGCCGGATTGCTGGCGCAGCCCCAGTTAACTTCAACGCCAGAGCGCACTTTAATTTTTGCGGCATGGCAGCATGGAGCCAGCGCCGATTTTCTGAACCGGAATCAAAAAAACTGGACCATTGAGGAATTAGTTCAAGCTCTGGCAGCGCAGCCTGAGGCATCCGGGAAGCAAAATTACTTTCCCTGAAAATAGTCATCTGTTATCCAAGGCACCCAACATGCGGAAAGCCACGTCAACTTTCATAATCTTCGGACTCCTTATGCTGCTGGCTACAGCGGCATTCGCGGGCACGTACACCCTCACTGACGGCCAAACCATCACTGGTGAACCTGTTTCCTATGACCGGAATGGCGTGGTGTTAAGGACTCCCTCCGGTTCGTTCGCTCCCCGAACCGCTTGGTCGAAATTCAGTCAAGAGTCCCTGCGGCAACTTGCACAGGACGCCAAAAAACCGCAGGACGCCTCCTACATTGAACCGTTCCTGGAGGAAACCGTGGAAGAGGAACAGCAAATTGCCCAGAAGGAAATCATCGTCAACGAACCGGAACGTGTCCCGCTGCCGCAAGGCAAAAAAGGCATTGCCGCTGTGTTCAGCAGTCCATTGGGGTTCCTCATCTTCTTTTTGCTTTACGCCGCGAACGTGTACGCAGGCTATGAAGTTGCGTTATTCCGTTACCGGCCATTCTGGCCTGTGATTGGCGTCTCGGCGGTTCTCCCCATCCTTGGGCCCATCATTTTCCTTTGCCTGCCTCCTCCCCGGTATGACTACGCCGCCCAGCAGGCCGCAGCCGAAGCGCCTGTTGAGGAGCCGATGGAGGAAGTTTCCGCCGAGGAAACCGCGCCAGTCGAGGCGCCTGTAGAGGAAACTTCATCCGAACCCGCGCTGCCGGAAACCATCACCTACAGCCGGGGCCAGTTCACATTCAACCGACGTTTCTTTGAAACCAAGACCGCAGGTTTTCTGCGCGTGGTGCCCGAGGAGCATGAAAAGGATCTGTTACTGGCCATCAAGTCACTGCGAGGCGATTTCGTGGGGCGCCGCATAAGTAAATTGACCCCCGCTGAACTGCATCTGCTCACCTTCAAGGGTGAGGCTACCGCCGAGGAGGCCATTCCGTTCAATGAAATTCAGGAAGTTCAGATTCGCCACAAGGACAGTATTTGACCGGAAGCAAAATTGAACTACGATGCTTCGCGTTCGCCACAACAGCATTGTCTCAGCGCTTTTATGAAATACAGGACCATTTTATTGTTCGGCGCGCCCGGTTCGGGAAAGGGCACCCAGGGCAAAATCCTCGGAACCATCCCCAACTTCTATCACTGCTCCTGCGGCGATGTGTTTCGCAACCTTACCATAGACAGCGAATTGGGACGGGTTTTCATCGAATACTCCAGCAAAGGCCAGCTGGTGCCCGACGAACCGACCATCCGCCTGTGGCGCGAAAACATTGACGCCCAGACCAAACTGGGCCGCTTCAACCCGGAGCGAGACACGCTGGTGCTGGACGGCATCCCGCGCAATCCAAGCCAGGCCAAGATGCTCAGTGACACCCTCGACGTGAAGGGCGTTTTTTATTTGAGCTGCCCAGACATGAACAAACTGGTGGAGCGGCTCCAGCGCCGGGCGCTTCGCGAAAACCGGCTCGACGACGCCAATCTCGAAGTCATCCGCAACCGCTTGGAAACCTACGAGAAGGAAACCAAGCCGGTGCTCGATTTTTACGGCCCGAAACTCACGCACACCATTGATTCCACGCAGACGCCCATCAACGTCCTGCGCGACATTCTTCGCATCATCGCCGCCTTCTAGCCTTTAAGAGGCGCGGTATCCGCGCGGTATATTTTTCGCCAGGAAAAGCATGACCCTGCGCATCGTTTTTATGGGCACTGCCGAGCTGGCCTGTTTCAGCCTCAAGGCACTCGCGGGTGATTCCAGGTTCAACGTCATCGCGGTGGTCACCCAGCCCGACCGCCCCAAAGGTCGCCAGCTTAGACTGCTCCCCTCCCCGGTAAAACAAACCGCGCTTGAACTGGACCTGCCAGTTCTCCAACCGCAAAGGGCGCGCTCACCCGAATTTTTGCAGGAACTCAAGTCTCTTCAGCCCGACTTGATTGTTGTCGCCGCGTATGGCCAGATTCTGCCGCAGGCGTTGCTGGATTTGCCCAGCTTTGGCTGCCTCAATGTCCACACTTCGCTCCTGCCCAAATATCGCGGCGCGGCGCCCATTCAATGGGCTATTCTGGATGGTGAATCCGAAACCGGCGTCACCATCATGAAAATGGACTCTGGTCTGGACACCGGAGACATTCTCACGCAGGAGACCACTCCAATATCGGCAACGGACAATTCCCAGACACTGCACGACCGGCTGGCTCGTATGGGCGCGCAACTGCTCTCCGACACCATTCCCGCCTATGTTTCCGGGGGTATCACACCTCGAAAACAGCCTGCCCAGGATGCCAGTTATGCCCGGAAAATTTCCCGAGAGGACGGCAGGATTGACTGGCAGCAGCCTGCGGAAGTGATTTGGCGGCGCATCCGCGCCTTCACGCCATGGCCCGGCGCATTTGCCTTTCAGGAAAATAAAACCGAAAAGCGCCTGCTTAAAATCTGGGAGGCCGAGCCTGTTCCCTCCAATTCCGGAGCGGTGCCGGGCATCATTCTGGAAGCGGACAAAAGCGGCATTGTTGTGGCCTGCGGGTCAGACGCGGTGAGAATTCTCGCCCTTCAACGTGAGGGAGGACGTCGCTTGAGCGCCGGCGAATTTCTCATGGGAATGAAACTCTCCGCAGGCGAAAAGTTGACCTGAGCCCGAGGCTCAAGGCCGGGGTTTTATTTCACCAGCGTCACGGCGGAATTATCCTTGGCCCATAGCAAAATATAATCGGCAAGAATGCGTTTGGCTTCGTCGAGTGTCGGATCCACCTGTGGAGCCTTGTCCTCCTCGTCTTCCTCAATCGTCAATCGATCCGGCTCTTCGCCCTCGACCTTTGTGCCGGCAAGAATCAACCCGGGCTTGTCCGCGTTCTTGAGCGTGACTTCGTAAACCTTGTAGTCGGGTTCGGGACGCGCCTGGCGCTCCTTTTTTCGCGCATCCATGATCGCCTTGTTTTCCTCCATCTCCTTCAGGCGAACCTTTTCGTTCAATGAAACGCTCTTCTCGGCGATGTTTTTCTTGTAACGCTCAATGTCCTGGCGGATGTAGGCAAAATCCTTGTCCTTTTCGATGCGGCCGTCTGATCGTTTTTTCAATTCGGGAAGATATGGCGCGACTTGGTTCAATTTTTCGAACTTCGCCGAGGAAACTTCGTCCCAGGGAAGAGCGTTATCCAAGGAGGCTTCGCCCACCTCGGCATGATTGTTCACCGAGGGGAGAATCAAGTCGGGAATGACACCCTTAAGCTGTGTGGATGCGCCCCCGGCGCGGTAAAATTTCCGGATGGTAAACTTCATCTGGCCGGGGTTGTAGGCGTAGGCCAGTTTGTTGTCGTCCATGATGGGCTGCAATTCTATAAGCTGTTGCACGGTGCCCTTGCCGTGCGTGGACGCATCGCCCACAACCAGCGCCCTTCCGTAATCCTGGAGCGCGCCGGCCAGAATTTCCGACGCCGAGGCGCTGAAGCGGCTGGTCAGCACGATCATGGGGCCGTCGTAGAGCACCGATGGATCTGTGTCGGACTCAACGACAATCCGGCCCGTGGTGTCCTTGGTTTGCACCACCGGGCCGCGCTTGATGAAGAGACCAGTCAGCTTGATGGCTTCATTGAGCGCGCCGCCGCCGTTGCGCCGCAAATCGAGAATCAGGCCGGAGATTTTCTCCTCGTTTAATTTTTTCAAAAGCCGGGAAATGTCCGCCGTGGTGCTTTTGTGTCCGGGCCCCCGGTTCTTCATGTCTTCATAAAATGAGGGCAGATCAATAACGCCCACGCGAAGCGGTTGACTTTCCTTGCCGGGAAACTCAATCACCTTGGCCTTGGCCTCCTGGTCCTCAAGCTTGATTTCATCCCGGATCAGGGTGACCACCTTGCGGGTTGAGGGATCAGCAGCGTCCACAGGCAGGATAGTCAGTTGCACCTCGGACCCCTTCGGGCCGCGAATCATTTCCACCACCTTGTTTAATTTCATACCGACACAATCCACCGGCTCCTTGTCCTTTTGCTCCACAGCCACAATGCGGTCGCCGGGCTTGACCTGCTTGCTACGCATGGCCGGGCCAGGAACCAGGCTTTGAATCTTGCAATAATCGTCCTCAGAGGTCAGCACGGCACCGATGCCAAACAGTGACAACTTCATGGAAATGGCGAAGTTTTCGGCCTGCGCGCGCCCCATGTAATCGGAATGTGGATCGTACACGTTGGCAAGAGAAGTGAGGAACAGCTCAAGCACCTCGTCCCTGCCCAGGTCTTTCCAACTGCGGTGGAGACGGGCATAACGGTTGGTCAGGGTCTTGACGATCTCATCGTGCCACACACTGTCCTCAGGTGCGCTATCGGCAGCCTTGCGCTCAACGATTGTGTTCTTGCCATGAAAGGATTTGGCCTCTTTTTTCTTCGTTTCACCTTTGGATTCGCCCGGTTTGGAGTCCTCTTTTCCGGTTTCTTTTTCCTTTGCGCGATGCTTGGAAAGTTTTTCCTGAAGGTACTCAAAGCGAAGATGCCGCCGCCAAAGTTCCTTCGCCTCTGCCAAATCACGGGGGCGAGGCATGTCCTTCCGGTTCAACACATAGGATTCCTGCGTGTCGAACTGGAACTTTTCGGTCTGGAGCAATTCGGTCACATAATTAATCCGCTGATCAAGGCGCTGCATCATCCGCGCAAAAATGTCTTGCGCGGGAGACATGTCACCAATGCGCAAAATCATGTCATCCAGCGTTGTCCGGTAATCACGGAATTCCTCGATGTCACTTTGCAGGAAATGAAACCGCTGGCCGTCGAGCAGTTCAAAGTAACGGTCGAAGAATTTTCCGGAAACCTCGTCACCCAGTTTAATCCGCGAATAATGATAGCGGTCCAGCACGCCAGCGACGGACTTGGCAATGTTGGCCTCGGTGCGGGCGTCGGCCAGAAACTGTTTTTTGGGCGCCTCGGCATCGGGGGCGGGCTGGGCAACACCCGACAGGACAAAGCCAAGCTGCAGGAGCAAAAGAAATAAAAGCCGTTTCACGCGTGAAATATGAATGATAATTGGCCGGACGCAAACGCCATATTTTATTGGGACTCCTGTTTCTCAATGCGAACCAACTCCAACTCAAAGATCACTGTGGAATAAGGGCCGACATTTTTACCGACTTCCCGAGCTCCATAGGCCAGGTCGGGATGGACAAACAGTTCCCATTTGGCGCCGGGTTTCATTTTCAGCAACGCCTCGCGCCATGCCGGAATAACACCACGCATGGGTATCACGATGGGAGCTTTGTGTTTGTAGGAGGAATTGAACTCCACATCGTCAATGGTCCGGCTGCGAAAATGCATCGCGATTCTGTCGTCCTCGTTGGGGCTTTCCCCCTTCCCTTCGCGGATGATGCGATATTGCAGCCCGCTGGACGTAGTAATGATATCTTCCTTGGATTTGTTAAGGGCCAAAAACTCCTCCCCGCGCCGTTTGTTCGCCTCAGCCTCCTGCAAAGCCTTCTGCTCGGCCTTTTTCTTCATCTCCTCCTGAAATTACTCGAGAATTTTCTTGTCGGTGGTCTCCTCCACCAAGGGCATAAAGTTCTCCAATCCGTCACGCAATAC
>CALJZV010000582.1 GCA_937983475.1 uncultured Verrucomicrobiales bacterium | reverse complement strand
GAGCGGGTTCCCGCAGGCCCATCAGGACATTATCAATCATGTGCGCGCCCCAGTCGGGCATCAGCCCGCCGCCGTAATCGAAGTACCAGCGCCAGTTGTAATGGGCGCGGGTGCTTTGGTAGGGCCTCCTTGCAGCCGGTCCCAGCCAGAAATCGTAGTCCAATTCGGCGGGCGGCGCGGAGGGCTGCTCGCGGCCGATGTTGCTGTTGCGACTGTCGAGGGCATTGACGTTCCACGCCCGGCAGACGGTGATCTCGCCCATTTTGCCCGAATGCACGAAGTCCACCGCGTCCCGGAAATGCTTCACGCTGCGCTGCCAGGTGCCCACCTGCACCACGCGGTTGAAGTAGCGCGCGGCGGAAAGCATCGCCTTGGCCTCGACGAAATTCTGGGAAATCGGCTTCTCGCAGAAAATGTCCTTGCCCGCCTCGCACGCGGCAATGAACGGCAGGGCGTGCCAGTGGTCGGGCGTGCCGATGATGACGGCGTCAATGTCCCGCTGCTCCAGCAACAACCGGAAATCCTTGAAACGCTTGGGTGCCAGCCGGCCCTCCTTGGTGACGGCGGCCACTGCATTCTCGATGTGCCGCTCGTCCACATCGCAGACCGCGGCCACCTCGCAACCCAGTTGCATCAGGCGACGCAGATTGTGAAGCCCCATGCCGCCGCAGCCAATGAGGCCGAGGACAATTTTCTCATTGGCCCCTTTGCTTTGAGCCAGCAGGCGCGGGCCCAGCACCATGCTGAAACCGATTCCAGCCGCGGCTTTGCTGGTGTTGCCGATGAATTGCCGCCGTGTCTGTGATGTTTTCATAAAATAAAACTGCGCTCTTAATTGGGGGAGCAAACCTGTATTCCAAAGCCGGCTTTCCGGCAATCCCTTTTGCTTGCCATGCAGGCGAAGAAACAAATCTCCTTTATCGCGACCTGCCCGCCTGTTTGTTTGCGCCAAAATTCTTCTTCAGCACCCCGTACTTGTCCGGAAAATTAACTGGATTCTGATGACAGTAAATAAGCACCCCGTCGCAGCTTCTGAAACCACGCTGCATGGCCTCGTCCACGTAGCCGGCGGTGGAACTGCCCAGGCGGCTATGGGAACTGGCGTACACGTCAAGGATGATGGGCATCTCTGGCCCGAGCAATTCGCGGAGCCGCGCCACTTCACTTTCAACAAACTGCGCGTCCGTCAGATTCATCTTTGCGGATTCGGCGCGATAAGGAAACAGGATGCCATCCACGAGGAGGCCGTACTCGGCAGCAAAATCGGGCGTCACCTGCCGGAAATAAACACAAGGGACAAATGCCAGCTTCGGGTTGATCGCCTTGGAGAGGGAAACCAATTGGCCCATGCGGCCGGGCGTGAAAGTGCTCTTGTTGTGCATGAAATCATCAATGCTCCAGGCCACGAGGCTGGGTTCGGCCAGGCTCAGGCGGGCCAGTTCCTCGACCCAACGGTCATAGTCGAGCCTGAATGGTTCAGAATAGACCGGGTAATGTGGCGGGGATTCTGAAGGCGGGAGAAGCGTGACCCACACCCTGAGGCCGTTCTGCCGGGCCATCGGCAGGAATAATTTCAAGTCATCCCAGTCATTCGTGCCATGGGCAATCAGCCAGTTGTAGGTGTTGGCGTGAATATCACGCAACTCGGCCATCAACCGGTCGATATCCACGCGCCTGTTGGACAATCGAGGCGGAGCGTTGTAGGTGCCCATTGCGCCACGAACGGCCTCGGCTCGAAGTCGCGCTGAAACCTCTGCCGAAGGAGACGTCTTTTTGGTGGCACAACCGCCAACCATAACGAGGATCAACCACAACACAATTTGCTTCATAAGCTCCTTCTGACGTCTGGTACGGATGGAATATTTTGCCTGAATGGCTCAACCGGTTTTGGGTTGCCCGCACTCGCCAACGTCGGCGGTGGACAGAAATTGAGAGGTTCCCCCGATGACGGGACTTCCGAAAACAGGTTTTCAATCATCCGCCGCGCCTGCTTCGATCGTTTCCGAAGCGCCGACCGTTATATTTTAAGAGTTTTAATCCCTTCGTGGACACAAAGGATCAAAGCATTCACGGCTCACGAGGAAGTCGATCCTGTATGACGCAAAGTTGTAAACCGCCTGCGGCAGCGCCGGCCGGAGAACGCCACCAGGTTGGGACTCATTTTACGGGAAACGGCATCCGGCGCGTTTTCTGAGTCATCTTCCCAACGCCTCTGCGATGGCCTGTTGCATCGCACCCTCGGCGCCGGGGTCTATCCAGCACCAGTCGTGCAGGTTGGTGTCGCCCTCGGCCCACGCCCGCTCGGTGGGAATGTAGCCGGGGGCGCAGTCGCCGTAACCCCAGACCATCACGAACGACTCCGGCCTCTGTTGCTGGGCGTAAAGCTGGTATTCCACGTAGGACTCGGCGGGCAGAAGCAGCAATTGCGCGCGGCCAAAATCCACGGCTGGCACGTCCAGCCTCCGGCCCGAGTCCGCCCGTTGCCGCCAGCTCAGGCCCATCGCTGCCAGGCATTGGCCGAATGGCTTGGGATCGGTTAAGAGGCGCCCTCGCAGTTCATTTTCTGTAAAGCCGGGGCTGGTGCGCGGCGCCAGCTCAAGCATGGCCGAGTGGACTTGAAGGGTTGAAACACGGACGCGCCGGGTCGCCTTCCAGGCGTCGGTCATCGCCTGGTAAACCCGGTCGGCCAGCACGGGGCGGTTCTCCGGGCTGCCGTCGTTGTATTTGCCCGCCGTCACGTTGCCGCTGCACCCGGAGGCGTAGATTTGAAACACTCCGGGATCATCCGCCTGCCGCCGGGCACGCGCCATGCCGACAAAATCCGCCGACACCTCCCCTTTGCCGTAATGGCTCATCGGATGGACCGAGTAGGCGTGAATGGCGGCCACGGCCTTGCGTCCGTTCCAGAAGCTGAGCGTCTTGAGCCACGGATCAATCGTCCCCTCGGGCGCGGACTGGGCCAGCGGCTTTTTAGTCGCGCTGTAACGATCGAAGGCCGGCGTGCCGTCCGCCTGTAGATAGCGGCGGTTGGAGGCGACTTGTTGCACCCTGGCCTGGCCGGTGCCGATGTGGGTGAGCGGCTGCGCCTGTCGCAAACTCTGACGCAGGGCGTCGGCTGTCGCTTGCACGGCGGCTTCGTGAACCGGCGCGGGGCAGATGGAACCAGCGACATTGTTTTTTTCCAGCAACCGCTGGGCCTGAAGGTCGGCGATGGGAGCGTCATGCACATGCACACTGGTCACCAGCACGCGGGAGGGGTCGGTGTTTGCGGCCACTGCCAGGACAGTCCGCCACCGGTCGTGGGCCTCGCTGCGGATCTCGCACCAGTCCACAGCCAGCAGCACCACCGGCTCTCCGCCGCCCAAAATCACGCACCCACGCGCCTGTAGCGGATCGCCAATGCTCCGGGCAGGCGCAATGCCACCGCCCATGAGGGGTGTACCCAGCGGCGGCGTGACGTCCGCGCTGAAGGTGGCGATTTGAAGGGCGGTGTTGCCCGCCGCCTCCGCAACCGGGGCCGGCCACGCCAGCGTCAACAAAACGAACAAGCATTGGAACAAGGTTTTCAGGAGGCGGCAGGCGTTCATTTGACCGGTGGCGCGGTTTATTTGACAGAGACAATGTGGTAGTCGCTCCGAACGCCGCCGATGTTCATGGACAGGCGGTCGCCCTGCTTTCTGCCCACCAATTGCTGGCCCAGCGGC
>CALJZV010000581.1 GCA_937983475.1 uncultured Verrucomicrobiales bacterium | reverse complement strand
CCAAAGCCCACGCCGAACTCGACCGCGCCGTGGACCGTTGTTACCGCAAGGAACCTTTCCCCAACGACCGCGCCCGTGTGGAATATCTTTTCCAGCTTTACGAAAAACTCACCGCGCCGTTGCTTCCCGCCACCAAACCCAAACGCGCCCGCAAACCCCAAGCCGGTTGAAGCCGTTCCCGCCGGACCCGTTGAAGCTGGCGCGGCGCGAGGCAGAGGGACGTTGGCAATTGTCCCCGGGCCGGGTATCAAGGGGCGATGAAACACCTGACCGAGCATCTTTGGTTTGAAGTGCCGCAGCGGCGCGGCTACCTCAACATCACCCCCACGGTGGAGTCCCTGGTGAAACAAAGCGGCGTTCAAGAGGGCCTGTGCCTGGTCAACGCCATGCACATCACCGCCAGCGTGTACATCAACGATGACGAGAGCGGCCTGCTGCGCGATTACGATGTCTGGCTGGAGAAGCTCGCGCCCCACGCGCCCACCGCGCAGTATCACCACAACCGCACCGGCGAGGACAACGCCGACGCCCACATGAAGCGCCAGATCATGGGCCGCGAAGTGGTGGTGGCCATCACCCAGGGCAAGCTCGACCTCGGCCCGTGGGAGCAGATTTTCTACGGCGAATTTGACGGCCGCCGCAAAAAGCGCGTGCTGGTGAAAATCATCGGGGAATAAGCGGAGTGAACCTGAAAAACAGTTGAACAACGAAGACACGAAGACACAAAAGTGGAAATAGATTTTCATTTGGCTGCCCCGATAGCCTCCCCTGGAATCGAACTTATTTTCTCGTCAATGTGTTCCTTTCTCGCTTCGTGCTTTCATTCCTTTGTTGTTTACCTCAACTGATGTTTTTTAGGTTGAAACCTTTGCGCCGCCATGGCGGTCTAGCAGACGTTGTTTCTCATGAGCGCGCTTTCAATGCACAAGCGGTTTCGAATCTGGACGGCTTCCCTGCTGGCTCTGGCCGTCGTTTTTATTTTCCTCATGGCCGGCGCGACGAACACAGCAGGCGCGACGGCGCGGCCCAACTTCGTGCTGTTCATTTCCGATGACCACACCGCGACAGACTGCGGCGCGTACGGGGCGCGCGACGTGCGCACGCCGCACATTGACCGGCTGGCGCGCGAGGGAATGCTGTTCCGCAACGCCTTCGCCGGCTCCCCGACCTGCATGCCGTCCCGCGCGGCGCTGTACACCGGGCTGATGCCCTTTCGCAACGGCGCCCACGCCAACAACCTCGCCGGGCAGTCGCAGTGCCGCGAGGAGGTGCGCTCGCTGCCGCATTATCTCAAGGAGCTGGGCTACCGCGTCGCGCAGGCGGGCAAGACGCATTTTGGCCCGGCCTCTGTGTTTCCATTCGAGCGCGTGGCCAACTCCGAAATGCGCGAGCCGGGCTACGAGCAGCGGCGCGGGCTGTTCATGGACTTCAACCCCGGCGCGGTGGACGAGTGGCTGGCGGGCCTTGAGAAAAATGAAACCTTCTGCCTCGTCGTCTGCGACCACAGCCCGCATGTGGTCTGGCCCGAAAAGGCCGAATACGACCCGGCGGACATCACTGTGCCGCCCAATCACATTGACACGCCTGAACTGCGCAGTTCCCGCGCCCGTTACTACACCGACATCACCAAGATGGACGCCAACCTGGGCCGCGTGATGGCGAGCCTGGAAAAGCGCGGCCTGGCGGAGAACACCATTCTCATCTACACCAGCGACCAGGGAGGCCAATGGCCGTTTGCCAAGTGGGGGCTGTATGACCAGGGAATTCGCGTGCCGTTCATTGTCCGCTGGCCGGGAAAAATCGCGGGCGGCAGCTGCGCCGACGCCCTTATTTCACTGGTGGATGTGCTGCCAACCTTTCTGGAAATTGCGGGAGGAAAACCGCCGAAGGATCTTGATGGAAAAAGTTTTCTGCCGGTTCTGGAGGGAAAAGCCAAAACGCACCGCGAGTTTATATTTGCCACGCACTCGCAGGACGGGTTCAACATGAACATCACGCCGATGCGCAGCATTCGCTCCGAGCGTTACAAATACATTTTCAACCTGTCGCCCGGGAACCAGTATCACACCCACATGGACAAGGCCAAGGACCACGACGGCGGGCGGGAATACTGGGATTCGTGGGTTGAGAAGGCGAAGGCCGATCCGCGCGCCGCAGAACTTCTGAAACGCTATCACTGGCGTCCTCGCGAGGAATTATACGACACGGCGGTGGATCCTTTTGAACTGCACAACCTCGCTGACGACCCGCTTTACACCGACATCAAAGAAACGCTGCGCGGCCAACTGGTCGCGTGGCGCCAACAGCAGAACGACACCAAAACCGGGCCGGACCCGGTTCCCGAGAAACCGGCAAAGTAGCTTTTATTTTTTATGAACCCAAAGCACATCACATCACTTATTGTCGCGGCATTGTTCCTCGGAGCGGCTTTCGCTCCCGCGCAGGAATGGAAGCCCGCCAATCCAAAACAATTCACCACGTGGGGGGAAAACGTCCGGCCCGAGTCGGCCTGGCGCGAGTATCCGCGCCCTCAGTTTGTCCGGGAGCGTTGGATGAATTTGAACGGACTGTGGGACTACGCGCTCAAGCCGAAGACCGCGCCGCAGCCTGACAAATTCGACGGAAAGATTCTGGTGCCTTTCGCGCCGGAGTCGGCGTTGTCCGGCGTCGGCAAAATCTGCACGCCGCAGGACCGGTTGTGGTATCGCCGCACCGTGGCAATTCCCGCGGACTGGAAGGACAACCGGGTGTTGATTCACTTCGGCGCGGTGGACTTCGACTGCGTGCTGTGGGTCAACGGAGGGCTTGCCGGGTCTCACACCGGCGGGTCCGACCCGTTTACGTTCGACATCACAGAGTTCCTCAAATCCGGCGAAAACGAGCTGGTGCTGGGTGTCACCGACCCGACCGACACCGGGGAACAGCCGCGCGGCAAGCAGCAGTTGGAACCGCACGGCATCTGGTACACACCGGTTTCCGGCATCTGGCAGACGGTCTGGCTGGAGCCGGTTCCCCAGGAGTTTTATTTGAAAGAACTGCGGCGCACACCCGATGTCGCCAACAAACGGCTCTGGGTGGTGCCTTTGCTCAATGCCGCCGTGCAGCGGGATGAGCTTGCCGTGCGCGTGACGGCATTCGCCAAGGGCAAACCCGCGGGCAGCACCGTTATCCGGGTAAATCGAGAAGGTTACCTGCAACTCACCGATCTGCACCTGTGGTCGCCTGAGTCGCCATTTCTCTATGACCTGACCGCCGAATTAATTCGCGTGAAGCCGCCGGTCGGGGACCGCACCCAGCCAAAGAATCGTGCGAAGCTGCCGGCGTTCGGTGAACAGGAGCGCGCCGCGTATGACAATGCCCAGGTGGTAAGCGAGCCCATGGACACGGT
>CALJZV010000580.1 GCA_937983475.1 uncultured Verrucomicrobiales bacterium | reverse complement strand
ATCCGCAATACGCAAGGGTTGCATCGTAATAGCCTAAGCAAGACGGTCCTCTTGGAAAAGTTCATTTCCCGAACGACACTGCTTTCAATGTTTCAGTCCATCTTTCGGTAAATTATGAAAGCATTCCAACTTGTTGCCCACGGCGCGCCCGGGCGATTTGAACTGCGCGACGTGCCTGATCCGGCTCCAGGCCCCGGCGAAGCGGTGGTTCGCGTGCGCGCTTGCGGGTTGAATCACTTGGATTTGTGGGCTGAACAGAGCGGACTGCCGATGCCTTTGGAGTTGCCTCTGACTCCCGGAGGAGAAGTGGCTGGCGAAGTGGCGGAGGTGGGCCCGGGCATTCATGGCTGGCAGATTGGAGACCGCGTGGCGGTGCAATCGAACATCACGTGCGGTGAATGCGAATTCTGCCTCCGGAGCGAGGATGCGATGTGCCTCAAGAGCCAGTTGCTTGGCGTGCAGCGGAACGGCGGCTTTGCCGAAAAGGTGCTTGTCCCGGCGCGTTCGCTGGTGGCGCTGCCGGAGGAGATTGGCTTTGAAACTTCGGCTGCGTTGACGCTTGCAGCAAGCACGGCCATGCACATGCTGACGCACCGCGTCCAAGTGCGACAGGGAGACTGGGTGCTGGTGATCGGTGGCGCGGGGGGCGTCGTCTCGGCGGCGGTGCAGAGCGCCAAAAAAATGGGCGCTTACGTCATCGCCACCGGTTCCACCGAACCCAAGCGGAACCTGGCGCTCAAATTGGGAGCGGAATACGCTGTGGACTCGACCCATGAGGATTGGCCCGCCGAGGTGCGAAAAATCACCCAGCGGCGCGGCGTGGACATCGTTGTCGAGAACGTCGGCGGTGAAGTCCTGTTAAAATGCTTTGAATGTTTGGCGCGCGGCGGGGCGATTGTCACCTGCGGCGCGACGATGGGCCGCGAAGTGGTGCTCAAGCTCTGGCCGTTTTTCGTCAAGCAACACAGTCTCATTGGCAGCTACGGGCGCAACCGCGCGGATTTGGTCACCACTTTGCAATGGGCCGCCGAGGGCGCACTCAGGCCGGTCATTCACAAAATATATCCACTTGGCGAGACGGCGGAGGCTTTCCAGCAACTGCGAAACCGCCAGGTGCTGGGGAAGCTTCTTATTCAACCATTGGTAAAATAATGCAGTGTGAAGAAGCGAAATGCGTTCGCGGACCACAACCCGTTCGCCGACAAGAATCCGCAGCCTTCCGTTAGGGACGGCTTTTAAGAAATTCGACAATCACTTCATGCATTTCCCGCTGGAAGGGGTAAAATTCGCGCTCCCTGTCGCCCGCGTGCGAGCCATTCGTGATCAGAATAACGCCGTTAGAACTCTCTGGCTGAAAAAACATGCTGCTGCGCAAGCCGTACGCGGTGCCGGTGTGGCCGATCCAAAGTTCTCCGGGAATGAAATTCCGGGTTCGGTGAAATCCCAACCCGCGACCCAGATAGTCACTGGCGTTTCCACCGTTTGTCCAATGCTCTTGAAGCATCAATTCGATGGTTGACCTCTTCAGGACTCGTTTTGACCGGGCAGATTCGCAATCCATGAATTGCGCCATGAATTTGGCGAGGTCCAGGCCGCTGACGCGCAACCCGCCCTGCGGACCGAAGACCAACGCGTTTTGGCCGGGTCGATAGCCGGGGCCGACCCGGTTCTCCGGTTTGATCCCGCCAAAATTGTCGAACTGCGGCTTGAATTCATTTTGTTCAGGGCTGTAGAGCACGGCGAGGTCATTGATGTCGGGCAGGTGGGCCACGTTGAAGCTGGCGGTCATTACGAGTGGTTTGAAAATGTGCCTGCTGCAATACGAATCGAATCGTTCGCCGCTGATTTTTTCCACCAGGGTGCCGACAACACCGAATGCCAGATTGCAATAGCGATACGCCGCGCCCGGCGCGTTCGTGGTGAAATTGGCTCCGTTGTTGTAGTAAGCCCCATCCACATGAAGCAGTTCTCGGATATCAGGCGCGCGATCAGCGCCATCATAAGTCAGCTTCAGAAAGCGATCGTAGTTTGTGTTGTCGGTCAGGCTGGAAGTGTGTGTGAGCAACTGGCGAAACGTAATGGGCGCTTCAGGAAAGGCTGGGTTCACGATGCGCCAGCCCAAATACTTGCTGATGTCGTCGTCGAGCTTGAATTTGCCTTTTTCCCATAACTGCATGAGGGCCGTCGAGGCAACGGTTTTGGAAATCGAGGCGATCCGATATTTTGTCCTGTCGGATACGGGCACATTGCGACTGATGTCCGCCAAACCGAAATTCGTGTGCCACAGCACGGAATTGTCCTTCACGGCGACCGCGCTTAATCCAACGATCGAATACTTCTCTTGAAGCGCTTGGATTATTGCTCCGAGTTGACTTACGGCGTCCGCGGGCGCCGATGAAGCGGCAAACCTGGTTTCCGCTGTTTTTGCCGGTTTGAGTCCAGCCGCCCCGCGAGCCTCGCGTTCCTCGGAGCGGGCAGGGAGGGCAACGAGAAGAAGGCAAAACAGGGCCAACGAAAATCGAAACAAAACAAGCATGAGTGTTGTAAAGACCGATTTACGGGTTGAATGATTCGATTTTTCTTGGAGCAGGAGCCTTGGGGCACCGCCAAAAAAATCTCCCGTTGACAATGTTTGAACGCGTGCGTAAATACAATGTCAATACATTGCATGGCAAATTGCCTTACATGGTATGGATTTTGACTGGAACAACCCGCCGTTCAATTTGGATCCGGCCCTGAGGCTTCAGGACATTGAGGAATCTTTTGAAGATCCGTTTGCCGTCCGGCTGATGCCGGATTCCCCCCGATTTGCCGCGCAGGCCCGTTTTTTTAACCTCGGCATGTCCGCCAACGGCGCGGGCGTCTTCTCGGTTTACCGCACCAACGGCAAGCAGGTGCGGATTATTTTTGCCCGGAAGTTCGAGCCGGAGGAACAGTTTTTTTATCAACGCAAACTTAACGCCGCCCTGGCCCAGTAATTAACTATGAATGCCATTTCCAATTGGGACGATGTGCCGATGTTCGACCGCGACGAGGCCGAAGCCGCGTTCTGGGCCGAGACTCGCGTGGACCTTCGCCTCATGGAGGAAGCCGCCACCGCCAGCAGTGAAGTGTCCGATTCGGTCACGGTTTCCCTGCGGATGGACCCCCGGATGCTCGCGCGCCTTAAACGTTTGGCCCGGTCGCGCTATCTAAACTATCAGAGCATGATCAAACAATGGCTCAGCGAACGGATGGAGCACGAGTTGCGCGACCAGCGCGGCGGCTCGATGCGCAACTTTGGACAATAGGCTTTTAATTTCTATGAACTTCCTCAAAACCCATACGACTTCACAAACGCAAAATCGCCGGGCCTTCACGCTGGTGGAAATGCTGGTGGTCATCGCCATCATCGCCATTGTCGCCGGGTTGATAGTCGGGCTGGCCGGCCGGGCGGCCACCGCGCGGACCAACAGCCGAATGAAAGCCGAGTTGGCCCAATTGGAAACCGCCATCGAATCCTACCGCGCGACGATGGGCTTTTACCCGCCGGACAACACCAATGACGTGGCCAAGCCACCGCTGTTTTATGAGTTGACCGGGACTACGCCGACTAATATCGGCGGCACCCGGTTTTTCCAAACCATCAAGGGCGACGAGCGCATCTCGCAGGCCGATGTGCTGTCGCATTTCCGTCGGCAGGGTTTTGCCAACTCCAACCCGGAGGACTCCAAGAACTTCTTCCCGAACCTGCGCAAGGAGCATTATCGCGAAATCAGCACCTCGCCCGACGTGGAATTGCTGGTCGTGCCATTCCCCGGGCCGAATGACATCGCGAGCCCGGACCCGTCGAATCCCAAGCCGATCAATCCCTGGCGCTATAATTCCTCCAACCCGACACGCAATCCCGGCAAATTCGACCTTTGGGCCGAAGTGATTGTCGGAGGCAAAACCAACACCTACGGCAACTGGAAATAATCACTATGCAACCGCGCGCCGCATCCCGTTCTGTTCATCGCCGCCTGGCTTTTTCCTGGTCAGAGCGGAAGTGGACGCCACGGATTGGCCGCGTTCCGGTTTCAACACCAACAACTGAAAAGAAAATGAAAGGCTGCTGTTCCCACGACTTTATGAAAAATAAAACCCGTTCTCGCCATGCCCTGCGCGGCTTCACCCTCATCGAACTGCTGGTGGTCATCGCCATCATTGGCATCCTCGCCGGCCTGCTGCTGCCCGCGCTGGCCAGGGCCAAGAGACAGGCGCTCATCAACGCGGCACGCACCGAGATGAGCAGCCTCAAGGCGGCCATCAACCAGTACTACGCCGACTACAGCCGCTACCCGACGCCGACCAACCTGATCACGGCGGATTTCACCTTCGGCAATCTTACGCTGGGCGGTTCCATCGGGACGGACACCAACAATTTCAAGTCAGACAACTCCAACCTCATGGCCATATTGGTCAACGAGGACCGACTGGTGAACGCTAACTACCAGAAGAACCCGCGCAAGAACCAGTATTTCTCGGTCAGCAAGCGCGCTTCCGACACCAATTCCCCCGGCTTGGGAACCGATCTGGTGTTCCGTGATCCTTGGCGCAATCCCTACATCATCACCATTGACTACGATTACAACGACAAGTGCCGCGACGAGGTTTACAAGCTGGACGCGGTTTCCCAGAAGACCGGCAACGAGGGGATCAACGGCCTCTACAATTTCGCCGGCGCCGCCAACACATTCGAGCTGTCCGATCCCATCATGGTCTGGTCCATGGGGCCGGACGGACAGGCCAGCACGTCGATCAAGGCCGACACCGGCGTCAACAAGGACAACATCACAAGCTGGGCCAAATAACAGCGCGCTTTTACTTACTGTGAACATCCCGCTCCAAAACCGAACGCAACGCGCCTTCACGCTCACCGAAATGCTGGTGGTGCTGGTCATCATCGGCATCATGGCGTCGCTGGCGCTGCCGGCGATGAAGGGGCTGGGGCAGGGGAACGCGATGACGGCGGCCAACCGCCAGATTCTGGACGACCTGGCCTA